>WAOH01000023.1 GCA_015521385.1 Thermoproteota archaeon | reverse complement strand
CTATAAAGGTACTCCTAGTCAATTTGAATGATGGATTTGGAGGGCTTGGTCGAGAGACTGAAATCTCACGAGAAAGTGCTGGCCGTGATACTCTTCGGTTCCACCGTCAGGGGGGAGACCACACCCCTCTCGGATGTGGACATAGCCGTCGTCGTTGAGGACCCTACCCCTGAGGATGAGGCCGAGCTAGGGAGTCTCTACTCTCAGAAGATAGATCTGGTCCTATTCCACAGGCTCCCTCCCTACATCCAGTTTGAGGTGCTGAGGGAAGGGAAGATCCTCTATCTCAGGGACGAGGAGAAATTCAGGGAGATCAAGTACAGGACGGTGAGGACCTACCTCGAACACTCTCGAATGTACAAGAGGGCGAGGGAGATGCTCCTTGAGATCGAATAGCTTGGCTAGGTTCATGAGCCATTACAGGAAGGTCAGGGAACTAAGAGAGGGGAACCTCTCTGACTATCTGATCTACACAGCCCTGGCCATGGAATGCTTCCAAGCCACGAACTCCCTGATAGAGATAGGTGAGAGGTACGTGGTAGATCTGGGCAGATACCCGGCCACTTACTTGGACATATTCCAGATAATGTACGAGGAGGGGGTTATCAGCGGAGAGGAGTTGAAGGCCCTCAAGAGATTGACCTTCCTCAGGAACCTTATAGCTCACGAGTACTATAGGATAACTGAGGAGGAGCTCAAGGAGATGGCTGATCTGCTAGATACAGCTGAAAGGGTCGTGAAAAGGTTAGTGAAAGGTCCCGCTCCGAGTGAGAGGTAAGCGTTACTCCCGCTAGTACGGTAACGATTCCTCCAAAGTGTTGACTAATGTCCAGCAAAGGTATTGTCCCAGCATGACGGCCTATACAGGATTCAATCCTGAGCTGCAAGCTTGGATCCCCCGTATCCTTGGAGATCGAGGGTCACGGTACGAAAACCGGAGGAGCGAGCCGCCTCCAAAATGGTTGCCCGTGCTTCCAAGATCCTTCCCATGTCCTTAGGGGGAACCTCTATCCTCACCCCATCGCCTTGAAGGCGGGTCCTCACCAGCGAGACACCCACCTGAAGTATGATGTCCTCCAGAACTTCCACCTTTCTCACCAGCTCCAGGTTCACCTCCTCTCCGATCGGCAGTCTCGTGAGCATGCAAGTCTCGGCTAAGTAGGGAAGTTTCAGGTCTTTCAGTAAGGAAACAATATACATCTCCGAGATACCGGCCTCAACAAGGGGGCTTCTAACTTCCATCTCCTTCAGGGCCCTCAATCCAGGTCTATCCTCACTCAAATCGCTGACGTTGGTCCCATCGAGCACGGCATCGCATCCTTCCCGCTCTGCCACACTCCTGACGAGGGACATCATCCTCCGCTTGCAGAAATAGCACCTGAGGGGACCGTTCCACCTTACCTCCCGCTCCTCCATTACCTCCTCATCCCTGACGATCACGTGATCCACGCCGATGAGTCTGGCCACCTCCTCACTCGCTGCGATGACCCTTCTGGGGATGTAGGGGAAGTCCACCGTCACGGCAAGCACCCTACCCACGCCAGCTCGCTTAAGCGCCCAGAGGAGGAACGTGCTGTCCCTACCGCCCGAGAAGGCAACGGCTGGACACCTGTACCTCCTCAACACATGGAACAGTCTATCGCGATCCACAGGCTTCTCGGTCCGGAGGAACTTAAAACCGATTGAGGGGGACGCCGATGTCGACTGTTAGGGTATTACAGCATCGGAGTGAAGGGGTAGGTGGAAGTTACCTTCCCTTCCCCCTCCTCTTGATCTCCTCTAGGAGCTCTATCAGGGCGGGAACCACCTCCCTGTAGTCCCCCACGATGCCGTAGTCGGCGTGCTCGAATATCGGGGCGTCGGGATCCACGTTTATGGCGACGACCCTCTTGGCCTCCCTTATACCGAAGACATGCTGCGCCGCCCCGCTTATCGCCACCGCTATGTAGAGGTTGGGCTTCACGGCCTTCCCGGTCTGCCCGACCTGCTTGTCGTGGTCTATCCACCCTGCGTCCACCGCCTTCCTCGAACCAGCCACGACACCGCCCAGCAGATCAGCGAGCCTCCTCAGCAGCTCGAACCCCTCCTTAGAGCCTACACCCTTCCCTCCAGCCACTATCACCTCGGCCTTCTCTATCGGGATCTCCTCCTTCCTCAGGATG
>WAOH01000022.1 GCA_015521385.1 Thermoproteota archaeon | reverse complement strand
GAGCCCCACACTTCGCCACTCTACCAGTTCCATCGATTATCAGGCCGTCCTCCAACTCCCGGACGCCCACCTCCACCTTCTCCAGCTCGATCCTCATGTTCGTCACCCTGTCGCTTTCCTTCAACCTCGCGTGAGCCACTCCCCTTATCTCGCTCCTCCCCCTAACGAAGACCGCCATTACCGCCGCTAGTGGTAGGAGGTCCGGAGCGCCGCTCAGGTCCAGGGTCGCGGGCTTGGTCGGTCTCCCCTCGACGACCAGCGATCCCCCGCGCCACTCGACGGATACCCCGAATGTCCTGAGGACGTCTACTATCAATCCATCCGCCTGAGGCATCTCTCTATCGAGTCCCGTGACCTCCAACCTCCCCCCCGTGATGGATGCCATGACCATGAACGGTGCAGCGAGACCGAAATCGCCCGGTATCGACACATTCAATCCCTTAGGGCGGATCGGTTCGACCTCGAGTGTATCCCCCAGCTTCACGCTGGAACCGGCTTCACCGAGCATGTAGGCGGTCATCTCCAGATAGGGCTTTGAAACGAGCTTCCCCTCGTATCTGAGCTTCAAGCCCTTCTCTGACATGGTCCCGGCTATTAGCAGGGCTGAGAAGAACTGAGAGCTCACGTTTCCCGGTA
This sequence comes from Thermoproteota archaeon, assembly GCA_015521385.1. Classification (GTDB taxonomy): domain Archaea; phylum Korarchaeota; class Korarchaeia; order Korarchaeales; family Korarchaeaceae; genus Korarchaeum. The sequence continues at coordinate 5,001 of WAOH01000022.1, read as the reverse complement.
GGGTCGTCTCACCACCTGTGAGACCTCCTCCCTTGACTATAACGGGCGGCAGTCCGTTCAGTCTGGAGCTGGCGGCCCATCCACCCAGGGAGTTGATGGCCCGAATGAGTGGGCCCATGGGCCTCCTCCTGAGCCCCTCATTACCCGTGAGGACCGTGTAGCCATCCTCGGCCAGGGTCGATATGGCGGCGTAGAACCTCATGGTGGTCCCGGATCCGCCGCAGTAGATCACATCCTCGGGGAGGGTGGGCCTCTCCGGTGGATCCAGCACTATGTCCGCCCTTCCCTCGGCGCCATTCACCTGAAGAGAGGCGCCCATCATCTCCGCCGCTCTCAGCGTGGCGAGCACATCCCTAGCCAGAGATATCCCACCCAGCCTCGACTGCCTATCGGAGATGTGGGCGATGGCGATGGCTCTATGGGAGTAGCTCTTGGAGGGCGGAGGGTTGAGCTTTCCCCCCACCACGGAAGGGCTTACCAAGACCATCTCTCTCCCAAGGGAGCGGATGTATATAACTTGGATGCTCGCCGAGGGCCACACCTATAAGCAGATGCTCCCGACGACTCCCGGTGTGTTCATGGGGGAGATGATAGTCGTCACGGTCGTCGGCGCGGACAAGCCGGGCATCGTCGCTGCAATATCTTCCGTGCTCGCCGAGGCCAAGGCCAACATCGTCGACATATCAATGACCGTCCTGAGGGGCTTCTTCTCCATGATAATGGTCGTGGACATCTCAGGGGCTGTCACCGACCTGACGGATCTCAGAGACCGTCTGGAGAGAAAGGGAGATGAGGTGGGAGTGAAGGTTATGGTGCTCCACGAGGACGTGTTCAGGTACATGCAGAAGATTTAGGGGTGATGCGATGACCAAGTACGATGCTTCAGAGCTGGCCGAGATAATTGAAATGCTTTCGTTCCAGCATCTCGACATCAGGGCCGTAACGATGGGTATCAATATTACGGGAGCCCTCAGATACGATGATTTGGGAGAAGGCGTGCGTGAAATAGTCGAGAAGCATGCTAGAGGGTTGAGGGATGCCGTAAAGGAGGTATCATCCAAGTTAGGAGTTCAGATAGTCACTAAGAGGGTGGCAGTCACTCCGGTAAGTGTGTTGCTAGATGCCAAGGCGGGGGATCTGAATGAAGCCGTCAGACTCGGCGTCTCCGTGGCCGAGGCGTTGGACTCCGCTGCCGCCGACTTGGGCGTGGATTACGTCGGGGGTTACGCGGCGTTCGTGGAGTCCGGCTACTCCCTCGGCGATAGAGGAGTCATGGAGTCGATACCGGAGGCCCTGTCGTCAACTGAGAGGGTGACCGCCATGGTGAACGCCGCCTCAACCCTCTCCGGGATCAACATGGATGCGGTATACGAGATGGGAAGTATCGTGAAGGAAACTGCGAATCTAACCGGGGGCAGGGGATGTACGAGGCTGGGTGTCTTCGCTAATGCGCCGGAGGGAACACCTTTCGTTCCAGGAGCTTACCACGGGAGGGGCGAGGAGGATCCCGTGATCAACGTGGCGGTTAGCGGGCCAGGCGTGATAGAGAACGTGGTCAGGTCCCTGGAGGACGCGGATCTGAGGACGCTGCATGATGCAATGAAGAGGGCCGCGTTTAAAGTAACGAGGCTGGGGGAACTCGTTGGGAGGGAGGTCGCTAATAGGCTGGGGGTGAAGTTCGGTTCGGTGGACCTCTCCCTCGCCCCCTCGCCGGCGGTGGGCGATAGCGTAGCGGATGTGCTGAGGGCCATGGGGGTCGAGGAGCCGGGAGCCCCGGGCAGCGTGCTGGCGCTAGCTGTGCTAACTGACGCCGTGAAGAAGGGGGGTGCGATGGCCACCTCTTCCGTTGGAGGGCTGAGCGGTGCATTCATACCGGTGAGCGAGGATCTCGGTATGGCGGAGGCCGTGAGGAAGGGATCACTGACCCTGAGTTCTCTCGAGGCCATGGCGGCGGTGTGCAGCACCGGCTTGGACATGATAGTGCTACCGGGAGATGTGGAGGAGCACGTGATAGCTGCTATTATAGGGGACGTCATGGCCTTGGGTATAGTGCTGGATAAGTCCTTGGGCGTCAGGCTTATCCCGGTCCCTGGAGCTAGGGAGGGAGACGAGGTCGATTTCGGGGGGCTCTTGGGTAAAGCCCCCGTCATGCCTGTCGGCAGGTTCTCCTCCAAGGCGCTGGTGATGAGGGGAGGGGTAGTCCCTCCGACGGTATCGAGACTGATGAAGGGGTGATTCTGTGAAGAAGCTCAAGTTCAGGGGGAAGTACAAGGGAAGGATACTGAGTGGGGAAAAGAGGACGACTTTAAGGCGGGAAACGAGTCTGAAGCCCGGTGATAGGGTGGTAGTCGAGGCTGGCGAGGAGGAGATAGGCGAGGCGGTGATCAGGGAGATCTCGGAGATAAGGGTGGAGGAGCTGACCGACAGGCATGCCCGAGAAGACGGCTTTTCCAACTTGGAGGAGCTATTGAGGGAACTCAGGTCCATATACGGGAAGGATGTCTTGAAGAAGGGGACCAAACTAAAGTTGATAAAGTTCGACATGAAAACCAAGGTGGAGGGAGAAAAATGAGCTTCGGAGCGTTCCTCATGCCTGCCAAGAGTGAGGAGGAGCTACCTCGGGACTGGGACGTGATAATCGTGGGCGGCGGGCCCGGTGGCTTGACGGCCGGCATATACTTGGCTAGGTACGGGCTCAGAACGCTGGTCATTGAGAAGGACACACCGGGTGGGAAGGTGTCCATAAACCCCGTGGTGGAGAACTACCCGGGGTTCACCTACATCACCGGGGAGGAGCTATCCAAGATATTCCACGAGCACGCGAGCAAGGCAGGGGTCAAGATACTCTTTCCGGAGGAGGTGGTGAGACTCGATCTGAGGGGGGACTGGAAGAAGGTGTATACTAGGAGCGGCAGGGAATTCTCTGCCAGGGCTCTCATAATAGCGACCGGCGCGGAGGATAAGAGGCTGGAAGTCCCTGGAGAAGTGGAGTTCTACGGGAAAGGTGTGAGCTACTGCGCAGTCTGTGATGGACCACTCTTCAAGGGTAAGGAGATCGTCGTCGTGGGTGGAGGGAATACGGCGGCCGTCTCCACGCTCTATCTGGCCAAGCTAGCGAGTAAGGTGACCTTGGTTCACAGGAGAGATAAGTTGAGGGCCGAGCAGGCTCTGGTGGACCAGGTTCTGAGCCTCCCCAACGTGGAGTTCAAGTGGAAGAGCGTGGTCACGGAGATAGTTGGCGACGATAGGGTGAGGGGGGTCAGGATCAGGAACTTGGAGAGTGGGGAGGAGGAGTTTATCGAGGCCGAGGGGGTCTTCATCTTCGTGGGAGTCATACCCCAGAGCCACATAGCCAAGCAGGCCGGCGTCAAGACGGACGAAAAGGGATTCATACTGGTGGACTACTGGCAGAGAACCAACTGCTTCGCTGTCTATGCCGTGGGCGATGTGACCGGTGAGCCAATGCAGATAGCCAAGGCCGTGGGTGATGGTGTCAAGGCGGCCACGGACATACACGACAGGATATTCGGCGGAGCCTATGGAGAGCCCAAGGCCTCCTGGCATCCCGTTCCCTGCATTCCAGAGGATTAACTCACCCTCATCACGGGAACCCTGCCGAACCTGCCCAGCTCGACCTCCTCCCCGGGTTCCCCATCCACCAGTATGATCCTGACGCCGAGGACCCTCTTTTTCACGTAACTCGAGGCCAAGACATCGCCTATAAGCGCGGCTATTTCCCTGTCCGGCGTGGAGAGCGGGAGGACCACCATGTCCAAGCCTGTGATGCAGTAAGGTGTGAGTGATACGAGATCCCTAGCCGTCAGGGACCCCTCGAGTGCCATTTCCTTCAGGAGATCGTCCTCGGCCATGGGAAGCATGACCTCGTTGTAACCTAGGGGTTTGAATTCCATGGACGCCTCCTCTATCGATCTGTTGAGCTCTAATATCGCCTTTGCCGTTCCCGGAGCCATGAAGGGAGCTCTAGCCATCAGACTTATCACTCGGGCAGAGCTCTCATCCATCCAAGGACTCAGAGAGTAGTCTATACCGAGAATCGGGACCTGTTCCCCCACCGCTTCCGTGAACTCCCTGTAGGCCTCGCTGAATATGAGGGAAAGCACGTGCCTCACGGTCGTATCCGGTTCCTCGGCCTCGTAAAGGGCCCCGTAGAGGTCGGAGGGGTAGAGGAGGGAGGCGCTCAGTCCCAAGGAGGTGGACCTAGTTGCAGGGAAGTACGGCCCCTCGGGAGGTGGATCTGACGTCACCGCCAGCATCGTTCCATACTCCGGGCCGAGTTCCTCCGACACCCTCCTTATGAATGAGGCAGCGTACCCCAAGTGAGCGGCGTAGGGGTCCCTTCCAAGGGATACGGAGGTGAAATATCCCTCTTTGAGCAGCTCCCATGCCCTGTCAAAGCCCTCCAAGCCCTCGCCCGAGTAAACTGCTTTCAGATCCAGGTCGAGCTCGTCTCCCGGTTTGGGCGAGACCACTCTAGTTGTGAAGGACTCCAATCTGGATGATACCTTCTCGAGCAGGTCCGAGTAGGAGGGGTACTCCTTGGGATCCCTTAAATGAAGTGTCACGGCCCTGAACCTCATGAGATTCACCTTAGCCTAACCAATCCTGATCAGAATCTCTCGGATCAAGAGGCTATAGACCTTCCTCTTCCCCCTCCTCTCGGACCTGACTATGCCCTTAGACTCGAGTATTTTCAGCATCTCGGAGATAGAGCCCACCGGCCTCCTAAGCGATCTGGCTATATCGGATACTGTGGCCTCGCCCTTCTTAGCCAGCAGCCCCATGACCTCAAGCCTGGCCGGTGTGAACACCTCGGTGAACTCCAAGGCGTCGTCGACGCTGAGCTCCAGCCTGCCGCTGGCCGATCTCCTCCTCAGCTCATCCACGTATTGCCCCCAGACGAACTCGTCTGCCAGCTCCTCCATGCTCGCCCTGTCCTCCTTCAGGGAGGAAACGAACTCGTTGAAGCTCTTGCCGTACTTG
>WAOH01000021.1 GCA_015521385.1 Thermoproteota archaeon | reverse complement strand
TTAGGTATATCGCTTCTCTGAGCGACCTCATCTCTCCGGCCTCAGGGAAGTGAGGAGGACGATCACGGCGAGGAGGAGGTAGAGGTATATGTTGATGTCCAGTATTCCCGTCTCTATCCCGACGACCAAGTAGGCGAACAGCACCGAATATGGGCCAAGCAGGTAGTCTGCCTTCTTGGAGAACCTGTAGGCCAGGGCCAAGAGGTAGGAGAAGGTGAGGGAGGCTGCTACCGCTCCAAGTATCCCCCAGTCCAAGAGGGGTCCCCCTATCAAGGTGGCCGTGGTAGACACGGTCCTCCTACCCCCCACGTAGATGCTTATGAGGGTTCTGGGACCGTAGCGCGTTCCCCTGATTAGTCCTAGGGATGACAGGGCCGCTAGATGCACCCAGCCGCCAGTGACCGGTCTGAGGGCGTAGAGCCTGACTATCGTGTCGAGGGCCGCTATCGTGATGGTCGGTCTGTAGAGGACCGAGAGGAGCGGGTTCTGGGCCAAGCCCGTGGTCAGCGATCTGATCGCACCCACTCCGAGGAAGAAAGCGACAGCGACGAGCAGCCCCAAGAAGACTTGCTTGTAGTTGACCATCTTCCTGTGATAAAGGACGACGATGGCCATCAGTATGTAAGCTATCATCTCAGTCCTGAAGGCTAGGAAAAACGATGGGATGAAGCCTATCAGGGTAAGTGAGTAAGCTTCACATCTCCTCAGCTTCAACGAGGAGAGGAGGAACGCTGTACCTGGGACGGTGGTCCAGGCCAGATAGTTGAGGAGGGGGGACAGGCCCCTCCTGAGCTCGTCGTTCAGGAGGGGGAGACCTCCCACCTTTGACACCTGCATTATGAAAGCCACGTAACCGAGCAGGAACATGGCGGCTCCGAGGAGAGTGACTAACCCCCTGTTGTCGATTACGTGGAGATCTTCCTCCTTGTAGGCTAGGAAGATTCCCGAGGCCATCACTAGTGCGGTAAAGTAGATCAGTACAATGGTTGAGGTCGAGACCCTTACCATCGACGACCAGAAGAACAGGAGGAAACCCAAGGGGAGCATCCATGGGGAGAGCAGTATCTTCACCAACCTATCTAGGGGGAGGCTCATCCTCCACCGCGGGACTAGCTTGTCAATCCTTGAAGTAAGTGAGCTGATCAGGTTACAGGCTCTCCTGAGGATCCTCAGGAAGACGGAGTACTGAGCGGCTGATGACAGGATCTCGTAGGTTGATGTGAGGAGCTTGTAGGTCAGGCTGGTCCTGACTAGCTCAGGTATGCGCAGTTTCCTCCATATCCTCCCCAAAACGGAGGTGCTGAACGATCTCAATAGGAGGGTAATCAGCAAAGCCCATCCCCCTACGGCTTGGGGATGAACGTGAGCCTGGTCACATCTATGACATCTGACAGGGGTCGCGCGTTGTCGAGCAGGTTGGCATACACCGACACCCCCGTGAGGGGCTCCTCCGTGCCTATGTAAACGTAGGCAGCGTCCAGCATGGCGTTGGTGTAATTGATCCCCAGTTCCCTGAGTATCGAGTCTACCTCCCTTAGATCACCGGATGTGAGGGCCACCTTCTGCGTGTAGTCGAATTTCATGGTTATGAACGAATCTCCCAAGTAAACGTAAATGAAGCCCCAAGGGATCCTCTCGTAGATCTTCCACTTCAGCTGAGTGTAAAGATACGCGCTCGGCTTGAGGCCAGGCACGTCGATGACCAGCGACGATCTCACCTTCACGTCCCTGACACCGTACTCCCCCGCTACTTTCCCGCCTATTTCCTCAAGCTTATCCGCTATCTTGCTGATGCTGTCCGCCTTTATCGGGTAAGTGTACATCCTGATGACCGAGGGGGCGGTAGTCTTGAAGGTTATCTTCGAGGCGGCTATGTCCTCCACGTAGGCGTTCGGACCCCCGATTGTTATCCTCTTACCCCTGTACCACCCGAAGAGCCTCGTCTCATACGACCACGTGATGAGGACGTCATCGTGGAACTCCGTCCCGTTAGCGGTCCACACGCCGTCTATCCTCGCCTCAACTATGTATCCCATGGTGGAGAGCCTAGTGAACTCCAAGGCCGCATTCCTGATATTGAGACCCGAGTACGCGTTGACCTCCTGGGGTGGGGGGAGTAGATTCTCATAGGCATAATAGCCAGCAAACGCGACAATTATTAGAATTAAAAAAAGATCGAAGGCGTTTATGCCTAAGATCTTGCCGCTTTTCCGGTCTATTAGCTTCATCCCGCGTTTTCAGTCGAACTCAGATTTAAACTCACTGCCGCCCTCCTCTTCCCCTTCCTCGCCCTTGCCCTTACCCTTCTCCTCGTAGGGCTTAGCCGCGATTATGTCGTCGGTCTTGATTATCAGTATCGCGGTCTCGGTGGCAGCGGCTATGGCGTTCTTGACCCCTCTGTAGGTGTCCACCACGCCCAGCTCCTTCATGTCGGCGATCTTGCTGTTCACCGCATCCACCCCGACGAATATGTTCCCGGACTTGTGAGCGTTTCTTATCTCCACCAGCGCGTCCACGGCGTCCATCCCGGAGTTCTCGGCCAGTATCCTAGGTATGCTTTCCAGAGCGTCGGCGAAGGCCTCCATGGCCAGCTGCTCCTTGCTCTTCTCAGTGTGGGCGTAGTCCCTCAGCCTGAGGGCCAGCTCGGCCTGTATGGACCCGCCCCCGTAGAACACCTTACCGTCCTCCACGACGTTCCTGACCACATACAGGGCGTCCTTCAGACCCCTCTCGGCCTCGTCCAGTATGGTGTCGGCGCCCGCCCTGAGGAGAATGGTCACGGCCTTGGGATTCTCGCACTCCTCTATGAATATCATCCTGTCTTCTCCAATCTTCCTCTCCTCGACCAGGCCGGCGTGACCCAGCTCGGCCTCGGTGAGGTCGTCCAGGTTGTTCACTATCTTCCCACCGGTGGCCTTCTCAATCCTCTGCATGTCCTTCTCGCTGACCCTCCTCACGGCCATTATGCCGTGCTTCGCTAGGAAGTGCTGGGCCACCTCGTCTATGCCCTTCTGGCAGAACACCACGTTAGCCCCGGTGGCGGCTATCTTCTCCACCTTCTCCTTCAGTATCCTGGTCTCCTGCTCTATGAACTCCCTGAGCTCCTGAGGCGAGGATATCTGGATCTCCAAGTCGATCTCAGGCTTCTTGATCTCCAAGGAGAGATTGAGTATCGCTATCTTGGCGTCCTTCACCCTCTTGGGCATGTCCCTGTGGACTACCTCCTTGTCGAGGACCACGCCCCTTATGAACTCGGTGTCGGAGAGGCTACCTCCCTTCTTCTTGACTATCTTCACGTTATCTATATCCACGTACCTCTTGTCCCCCTTCCTCTCCTCGACGGCCTTCACGGCCTTGACGGCGATCTCGGCCAGCTTCTTCTTCTCGGCACTTATGAGCTTGCTGCTCATCGCAGTCTCGGCCACCTTCTTCAGCCACTCCTCGTCGTCTGGATTGACCTCGATGGCCAGTTTCTCCAGCTCCTGCTCCACGAACTTGAGGGCCTTCTCATACCCATCTATTATGATGGTCGGATGGATGTCCTTCTGGAGGAGGCTCTCAGCCTCGGTGAGGAGTTCACCAGCAAGCACGACGCTGGTGGTGGTGCCGTCCCCTACCTCCTTATCCTGAGCCTTGGCCAGGTTAACCATGAGCTTCGCGGCGGGGTGAGCCACCTCCATCTCCTGCAGGATGGTGGCTCCGTCGTTGCTTATGGTTATGTCCCCCAAGGAGTCGACTATCATCTTGTCCATTCCCTTGGGGCCCAGGGTGGTCTTCACGGCATCCGCTATGGCGCGGGCGGCCATTATGTTTATCCTCCTGGCCTCCTCACCCCGGGTCCTAGTGGTTCCCTCCTTCAGTATCAGGACGGGTCTTCCTCCTACGGTCGCTAGGGCCATCAACAATCACCTCCTGTGCTATGTGACTTTACACTTGCCAAATACAGGCATGAGTCATGAACGACCATGAGTTATAAAAATTACCACATCCCGTAGAAAACAAAGGAGTTAGGAGAGGGCCCGATATGGTGAGAGTAGGGATAATAGGAGGCAGTGGTATTTACAGGTTGCTGGAGAGTCCGGAGAGGAGGGTGCTGAGCACGCCCTTCGGCGATGCGACGGTCTTCCTAGGGGAGTTCGGGGGGGAGGAGATAGCGTTCATACCCAGGCATGGCGAGAAGCACGAGATCCCTCCCTTCAAGGTCAATTACAGGGCTAACCTTTACGCTCTGAACCTGTTAGGAGTTGAGAGGGTCATGGCCACGAACGCTGTGGGAGCGATCGACCCGGAGCTTGCTCCCGGCACCTTCGTCATCCCCGACGACTTCATAGATTTAACTAAATGCAGGGAGGGAACGTTCTATGATGGAAAAACAATTCTTAAAGTCAGGGGGAGGGAAGTGGGAGGCGTGATCCACGTATCCATGACCCCATACACTTACTGTCCGGAGATAAGGGGTGCCTTAAAGGAGGCAGCTCGGGAACTCGGTCTAGAGGTCGTCGATAAGGGTGTTTACGTGTGCGCGGAGGGAAACAGGTTCGAGACTCCGGCTGAGATAAGAGCCATGAGGATATTGGGCGGAGACATAGTCGGGATGACCGGATGCCCGGAGGCGGCTCTAGCCAGGGAGCTGGCCATGTGCTACGCCAGCATCTCCGTGGTGACTAACTACGCGGCCGGAGTTGGTGGCAGGGCAAAGCTGACGCATGAAGAAGTCCTGGAGATGTTCTCGAGGAGGATAAATGATCTATCGGAGATCCTCAGGAGAGCGGTTGGGAATATACCGGTAGAGAGGTCCTGCCCTTGTGGAGAAGCCCTGGACGAGTTCCTCAGCAGATAAGGTCAATACTTTTAACGTAATATGACGCGCGTGCAGACAAAACTATATGAATTTTTAATTTTTCTCCGGGCGAATCCCGCGATCGGGAGAATCGCGAGGTGGCATCCTTGAGGACGAGGAAGGTCTTGACGCTCGATGATCTCTCCCTAGATGGCAAGAAGGTCTTTCTGAGGGCCGATATGAACGTCCCCATCGGGGAAAATGGGGAGATAATGAATAATGAGAAGATCAAGCAGGCCGCGAAGACCCTCAAGGAGCTCATGGAGAGGGGGTCCTCGGTAGTCATAGGTACCCATCAGGGAAGACCTGGGAGCAGCGATTTCATAAGCACGGAACCTCACGCGCGGGAACTCAGTAAGGAGGTTGGTCTGGAGGTCAAGTACGTGGATGGAGTCATATCCAAGGAGATAAGGGAGCAGATAAAGAAGTTGGGCCAGGGTGAGGTCCTCCTACTGGAGAATCTGAGGTTCATGGCGGAGGAGAACATAGAGGGGGATCCCCGGGATCTCATCAAGACGCATTTCGTCCAGAGACTCGCGCCGCTCTTTGACATATACGTCAACGATGCCTTCCAGGCGGCGCACAGGAGTCAGCCGTCTCTGGTCGCTTTCCCTTATCTGATGCCAGCCGCTGCCGGGAGGAACATGCAGAAGATGATAGCCGAGATGGCGGAGATTGATGCGATAAAGGGGAGGAGGATCTTCATACTGGGAGGCGCTAAGGTCAGCGATAAGTTGAAGGTCATGGTCCACGCCATAAGGAACGGGAAGGCGGCGGAGGTCCTGACAGGCGGGCTCCTCGGCATCATAATCGCTCATGCGGCGGGCCATAAGCTCAATGGAGATCTCAGGAAGATAAGGGACCTGGATCTCCTCCTGCCCGCTGCCAGGGAGATACTGAGGCTGGGGGAGGGGAGGGTCTTCTACCCTGTGGACTTCGTCGTGAAGATGAGGGACGGCAGCTTGGAAAATGTGCCCGTTTACGCCGTGCCGGAGGAGGGCAAGATAATAGACATAGGATCGGGCACGATAGAGATATACAAGGAGAGGTTGAAGGGAGCCGATTTGGCTGTGGCCAACGGCCCGATGGGCATCTTCGAGAGGCCGGAGTCCCGAAGAGGTACTCTGGAGATAGTCAAGGCTATGGAGAAGTACGCAAAGGAGTCCGTGCTCTGCGGTGGGCACCTCAGCACAGCGGCCAACATGGCCGGGATAAAGGGCAGCAGGGTGTACACAGCTGGCGGGGCTGTGCTCTACGGGCTGGCGGGCCTCCCCCTGCCGGCCGTCGATGCCCTCAGGGAGAGTAGCAGGAGATGATTAGAGTAGGGATAGTGGGTCACGATCCCTACACAATCCCGATCGCTGACTGCTTGGAGAGGCAGCCGGACATCAGGGTGATCGGTGCCTACAACCACGATCTAACTCCCTTCTCCCGACCGATCTCTAGGAGACTGGACATTTACTGCAGTGAGTCCAGCTTGGAACTCTTCAAGGAGATGGGGATAAAGGTGGCAGGGTTCTTGGATGACTTCATAGAGGAGACCGACGCTTTCCTGGAGTACAGCTCGGGAGAGTACTCCGTGAGGATCTCCTATGGTAGTTCGGGTATGGTTGTGAAGCCGTATGAGGTGTTGCTCGAGAGGCTATCCATGGGTCTTCCCCTTCAGGACATCTCCATGGAGGAGATACGAGACGAGCTGTTTTGCTGCCCTTATTTCAGGGCATTCCGTCTGACCGTGAAGTTAAGGGAGGATCTAAGCCTGGGAGAGGTTAAGGAGTCCCTTCTCAGGTCTCCTAGGATTGTCGGTATCTCCGGCGAGGATCTGTACCTGCAGGATCTGTGCGCCTTCCTGCCCGTGTCCTTTCCCCACTCCATCTTCTCCGTGAACGTCCTTCTCGGCTCCGTAAAGGTAGTGGGGAGAGAGGCTGAGATTATCTCCATGCTGGGATACCTCCTCCCCTTGCCGGAGGTTGTGGATACCCTGAGGGAGTCGGAAGGCGTTAAGAGGGAATTCTCCCGGTCGGTGACCGATGAGCACCTAAGTATTAAAGGCGGGCTCATCATCTAGATTGTGTGAGAGGAGGGGATCTCTTGGAGGAAATGGAGGAACGTAGTCCAACTGGAGGTGCGTTCACCTTCAGATCTATAACTCTCTCCTTGGCCTTCGGCCTGTTCATGCTCTTCGCCCAGACGGTAATGAGGAGTGCGGCTGGCTACAGCTGGACCGGTGAGGCCGCTCTAGTGGTGCTCACCGTGGCCTACGCCCTCTCCACCGTGAGGGGAAATCCCCTGTCCATCGGGGAAATGGGCGTCATATTCGGGTCCATAGAGGTCATCACGGTACTGTTCGTCGGTTGGCAGTACATCCTTCCCTCTTGGGCCAGAGCTGGTCTCGCTAAGGATTTCCCCCTGAGGGGAATACTGCCCGAGTTCCTAGTTCCCAAGGATCAGGAGGCCCTAAGGGCCCTGCTGCTGGGCGGGAGGATCGACTGGTCCGCTTGGATACTTCCCCTGACCTACGCAGTTCTCTTCGCCGTGATCCTGTCCCTGTTCTCCTACCTGAACATCATACCCTTCAGGAAGTTTTACTTGGAGAAGGAGAAGCTCATCTTTCCCGTAGCCACGGTCAGCGCCAGGTTCTCCCAACTGGTTAAGGAGAGGGGAGGGGGCCTCAGGTGGCTGTGGCTCGGCGTACTAGCTGGATTCGGCATCAGCCTCTTCCAGAAGGGACACCTCCTTCAGGCGATATGGGAGGACTTCCCGGCAGCTGAGCTGAGGATCGACCTGACGCCTTGGCTCCAACAGTTCTTCCCCGGAGGGGCCTTTGGCATGGATCCCGGGACTCAGATAACCCCTGATCTGCTGGCGTGGGCGTTCCTGATACCCTTGGAGATTCAGGTGTCCATGTGGGCCACGGCGATAGTGGCCTTCCTCCTAGTCCCTCCCGTCCTCGTGAGGATGGGTCTCCTGCCGTATGAACCGGGCCACGACTTCGCTTTTTACTCCTCAAACGCTGCAGTGAACGGCCCTCTCCCGTGGTATCACATATCTACGGGTCTCTATCTGGCTGTGGGACTCATTCCCCTGATACTGGGATACAAGTACATCAGGGACAGTTGGAGGGCCTGGGAGGACGAGCCCCTCACGAGAAAGTGGCTCGTGGTAGGATGGCTGCTCACCTTCGGTGCTAGCACCCTTATGATAATGGTCCTAGGTGTCAACCCGCTCATAGCTCTGGTGCTCGTGATCCTGCACCTCATGTACTGGCACGGATACGTGTGGACAATAGGAATGGGTAACTGGATAATCCCGGTGGATCTTGGTATCAGGGGAATCGTGGACAACGCGTTCTTCGCCTCAGGCATGTTCCAGCGCGCCTCTTCCGACGCCTTCTTCTCGGGCGCAGCTTCGGCCATGATGACCGATACCGTGTCGGCTCAACCCACTGCCTCGGCGGAGAGCTTCAAATACGCTAAGTCGATAGGAATGAGGGCAAGGGAGATGTTCAGGGCCCAGCTCATGGGACTGCTATTCGGGGCCGTGGTGGGTGGGGTCCTGTTGCTGGTGTCTTTCCACGCCTGGGGGGCGGCGAAGAAGCCCCTAGATATGGCCTCCCCCATCTACCCCAATGTGGGCCTCCTCTCCGTAATGGGTGATTTGGCTGGATGGAAGCTGGAGTACTTCTTGGAGGGCCTCGCAATAGGGGCTATCGTCTTCCTGCTGAGGGGAGGCATACCTTGGCTGGGTATAAGCGCCGTCGGTGTGCTGTTCGGCCTCCTGATACCCCAGTATGCCATCCTCTACATGATATCCAGCCTGCTTAGATACCTGGCGAGGAGATACGGTGGCCAGGAGTTCTTCTGGGAGACCGCGGTCCCCTTCGTGGCGGGATTCGCCATAGGAGGTGTCCTAAACATC
>WAOH01000020.1 GCA_015521385.1 Thermoproteota archaeon | reverse complement strand
TGTACCCGGTCCTCCCCAGCGGACCGTGCCTGAGGGATCTCATGGACTCCCCGCCCCCTCCCGGATCGGTACCGACATGCGACGTGGTTGGTATACTCCCCACCGTGACCGCCATGGTGTCCAGTCAGCAGGTCACCGAGGCCCTGAAGATCCTGCTGGGGATCGCTGAGACCGGAAGGGTCCTATTCTTTGATCCTTGGGAGAGGACCTTTGATGAGATCGGGGTAGTCAGGAGGCAGGATTGCCCGTCATGCGTCCTCTCTAAGTTCGAATATCTGTCTGGAGAGGTCAGGGATGCCGAACTGTGTGGTAGCAGCTCCGTCCACCTGAGTTCAAGGGGGGCCGTTGATATAGAAACTCTCTATCGCAGGCTGAGCGGTGTGCAGGACACCCGGGGCGAACTTCAATTGAAGCTGTCAGCTCATACCCTCTACATTAAGGGTAAGGATTTCGAGATGATCCTTTTCCCCGACGGTAGGGCGATCGTTAAGGGCGTGGATCTCAATAGGGCGAAGTCCCTGTATGCGAGGTACGTGGGACTGTAGCTGAGAAAGACCAGTTAGGAGCTAAGATAGGTCGATGTCTATGACTGGTCTACCCCTCTCAGTATTCGAGTCTCCCCTCAACACCTCCAAGGGGATCGGATGTTCCCCCTCGAGGAACTCCACGTGTCTCTCGCAACCCTCACAGAAAACGACGTGTTTACTGGTTTTAGGTGGGAGCAGCCTGCCTGTAAGTCCAGCTTTCACGACCTCCTCCTTGGTAACTCTATCGCAATCCCTCCAAGGTACGACGCATATATCGCTGCTCTCGTAATCGATCAGGAGCGCCGGCACGAGCTTGCAACCCAGTTCCCTGAGCGCCTGCACTCTGTGATGCCCGTCTATAATGATTAAGTTCCTCTCATCCACCAGTATAGGCCTGACGAGCATCCCGCTCTTTCTCAGATCCTCCTTGAGTTTTTCCACCCTGTCCCGCTCAACCAACTCGTGTGCTCTCAGCCTAGTGATCTCTATGAGCACGACCCGGCTCATACGCTTCATCTTAACCATAGTAATAAATAAATGTATCTTGGTTCATGTGTGTATGATGTACGCGAGCGTGTTGGACCTCGTGGGGAGGACTCCCCTCGTCAGAATAAACAGGCTGAATCCCAATCCCTTGGTGGAGATTTACGCTAAATTGGAAGGATTCAACCCTGGCGGCTCCGTCAAGGACAGAATATGCGTTAGAATGATAGAGGAGGCAGAGAAGAGGGGTGAGCTCACGAGAGACAAGGTGATTCTAGAGCCGACCTCTGGGAACACCGGCATAGGTTTGGCGATGGTGGCCGCTGTGAAGGGGTACAAGTGCACCCTAGTCATGCCCGCTAGCGTCAGTATAGAGAGGGTACTAATGCTGAAGGCCCTCGGGGCGGAGGTGATACTGACCTCCCCGGAAGAGGGGACTGATGGAGCGATACTGAAGGCCCGGGAGATGTATCGGGAAAATCCAGCCCGTTACTTCATGCCTAATCAGTTCGATAACCCGGCGAACCCCATGGCCCACTATGAAACGACCGGCCCAGAGATATGGGAAGCTACTGGCGGAAGGGTGACGCACTTCGTGGCGGGTCTCGGGACCAGCGGTACCATAATGGGGGCGGGGAGGTACCTCAAGGAGAGGAACCCGGAGATTCAAATGATAGCTGCCGAGCCGGAGATGGGTCACAGGATACAGGGATTGAAGAACATGAGGGAGGCCGTTACTCCGGCCATATACGACGAGTCCTTCATAGACAGGAAGATAGAGGTCAAGACGGAGGACGCATACGAATGGGCATTGCGCCTCACCCGAGAGGAAGGCATATTCTCCGGACAGTCATCCGGTGCCGCGATGTACGCGGCTGTGAAAGTGGCACAGGAGCTGGATCATGGCTTACTAGTTGTCGTTCTGCCCGACATGGGATTCAAGTACCTCTCATCGCCCCCATATTACGATGAGAGCGTGGTCGAGAGGGTGATGAAGGCTAGAGAGGGACACGTGGTTAGGATCTGAAGGGGTTGCTGGATAGCGTGCGTCTCTAGAGGAGTGACTCATCCGAGCCATCGGGGAGGGAGAGGGCGGCGAGCTGTCCAACGAGATGATTACGATTAAGAGGAAAGGGACCCCCCAGATGTGAGGATGAATGGGGTCCGGCTCCGGTGTCGGGGATTGATATGGTACCCAACGTGCTGGGATTCATGAAGTACGGGCTGCCCGAAGATGTGGAGCCCCTAGTATTGGAGGGCCGGCACTCCGAGGCCGAGCGAAGGCTTGAGGACCTAATCAAGTCCGCCGAGGGAGACTACAGGAGGAGGCTCGAATTCGAGCTGGACAGGTTGAGAAGGTGGCCCCTCCAATATCCTTACAGCGAGGAGGATGCTTACAACATCGCGTCGAGGAGGATAAGGGGATTGAGCCGGGACGAGTTCCTTGAGTTGCTATCATCAGGATGCGTGGACCACGTAAAGCTTGATGGAAGGATAAGGATATTCGAGAGGTTCCTGCCCAACATGGTGTGGCTATGTCCAACGTTAAAGGAGAGGTACGAGGAGGAGAACGGCGTGAGGGCGAAGGCCAAGGAGGCCCTTAGGGAGAGGGCCAGGGAGGTCATGGCGGGCGAGGCCAGGCCCCTGACATTCAGGGTGAGGGCCGAGCTCAGGATCAGGGGCGACGCGGTTCCCAAGGGCGAGAGGATCAGGATCTGGCTGCCTCTTCCCAGAAGGAGCGCCCTCCACCCTGAGGTGAGGGTACTATCCCACAGCGGGGAGCCTTACATCTCCAGCGAGGATCACCCCCAGAGGACAGCCTACTTCGAGACGACCCAGTCGGGAGACGGCGCCGCTGCATGGGTGGAGTACGAGGTGGAGGTGGTGCCCAAAGCTCCGAACACAGAGCAGGAGTCGGATCTCGACGGCGAACCCCAGCCCCACCACTTGGCGGAGAGGATACCCCACATCACCTTCCTCGAGGAATTGAGGGGTACGGTTCGCTCGTTAATCGAGGGGATCGATGACCCCCTAGAGAGGGCTAGGAGGGTGTGGGACTGGGTGATAGACCACACCACCTACACCTACGTCCACGACTACGCCCTCTTCGACAACATAAGCTGGTTCGCCTTCCAAAGGCGCAGAGGGGACTGCGGCGTCCAGGCGATCCTCCTCATAACGATGCTCAGGCTGGCTGGCATCCCCGCTAGGTGGCAGTCAGGGTGGTACGCCAATCCGGTAAGGTGGGGGATGCACGACTGGGCCCAGCTGTACGTGGAGCCCATGGGATGGATTTACGTGGATCCTAGCTTCGGCCACCCGAGGGATGGGGAGGAGTGGAGGAGGGACTTCTACTTCGGGGGGATAGAGGGCTACAGGCTGGCGTTCAACTCCGAGATCAGTCACCCCTTCGACCCGCCCAAGGAGCACTTCAGGTCCGATCCCGTTGACAGCCAGAGGGGCGAGGCGGAATGGGACGGAGGGAACCTGTACTACGACGAGATGGATGCTAAGCTCGAGATACTGGAGGTCAGGAGGACGTGATTCGAGACACCATTCTAAACCGACCGCCCAGAATGTAAAGGAGAATGGAGAGAGATTTGAACTCACTACCCCATTTCAAACTCTCGGAGTAATCCCACCTAATTGCGGCAAGAAGACGGAAGAAACACTCGGCTGATGGCCCGTAGGTTTCCCATGCTCCGATAATCTAACTCATCTACTCAGAACTCATGAATTTCTCTAAATCAAGTATTTCCACTGCGACAAGCCTACCTCCGTGATAGTGGAAAATCAAAAGGCCATCCTCGCTGGGCTCGCCATCATCTATGGGCTCGTGGCTGAACCTCACGAAGAGGTCTTTGACGTCACTGCCGTAATCCACGGCTACAACCCTGCCTTTCACCCCGTATTTCTCCTTCAGCTTCTTCACTATCTTCCTCATGTCTAGGCTGGTCAGATCAGCCTCCTGAACCATCTGTACCTCCTCTCCTTCCTCCTAATGAAGTAGATCGTTTATTATGCCTACCTCTCCCTCCTTACAATAGATCCCCACGAGGTAGTCTGAGACCACCTCCGATCTGGCTATGGTGTGAAAACAACCTCAATCATCCTCGTAGAGTTCCGAGGGTCTCCTGACCGCTTCGAGAATGAGATGCCCCTGCCTCGCGCGCTTTTCAAGGTGCCGATGAAGGGTGAAGGTGGCTATCAGCCGATTAAGTTAAGCCCAGTACACGCCTGATCACTCCATGAAGTCGGTCAAGCTAGTCTTCCTCTTCTCATCTAGCAGGTTCTTCACGGTCGCCCACCTCCACCTTATCTGATCCTTTGGGAACGGGTAACCGCTGAGCACCCGGAAGAGAAACTCCCTCGTTTTCGGGTCACCGGGATATCCGGATCCGAAGTCGTAGTCGACTCTCCTCCTGAGCTCAGCTATCCTCCTATCCCTCTCGACCTTCGCGAGTATGGAGGCTGCCGCCACGTGAACGAACCTCCTGTCGGCCTTGTTCTCCGCTCTCACCCTCACCGGAATCCCTCCCAGCTTGGACTTGAGGATCCGCTTGAACTTCCCGGTGTTCCTGCCGGGGGCGTCGACTATCACGAGGCTGGGTCTCAACTCCCGGATTATCTCCGCCATCACACCAGCCTCCAAGAGGTTGAGCCCGTTC
>WAOH01000019.1 GCA_015521385.1 Thermoproteota archaeon | reverse complement strand
TTCTTCAGCAGGAGCACTGTCTTTCTAGCCACCACGGGCTTCGTCAGGTAGAGCGCGGTTACGGAATCCACGACTACCCTGACCGCTCCTACATCGCTGATGGCTGCCTTCATCTCGTCTATGAGGCTATGGACATCCTCTGGATCGGTGACCACGTACTTCTCCCTCTTAGCTGCGCCCCCTATGCCGCCAGTGTAGGCATCCACTATTGCGAACTTGCCCTCCTCCTCGTAGGGTCTGGGATCCCACCCGAAGGTGGACATGTTTATCCTGACCTGCACCGGGTGCTCCTCCAAGGCCACGTAGACACCAGCCTCTCCGCTCTTCAGTCCGTTGTACAGGTACTGCATCCCGAAGATCGTCTTCCCCGTGCCTGGCCCGCCTGAAAGGAGCACGACGTTCCTCTCGGGTATGCCGCCGTTGAGGAGTTCATCCATGCCAGGTATGCCCGTCTTTACCCTCCTCATGAACTCACCCAATTCTGTCTACCTTTAAAGTAAGTAATAATGTCAACTCCCGATGTGAAAATGAAGTTACTGGATATGAGCGAGGATGAGATAAGGAGGGCATTTCGCGAAGGCACGATAAAAGTCTCCGTGTATGGACTGGGCCATGTCGGCTCTCCCATACTAGCAGCGTGGCTTCAGGCGGGTGCCAGCGCCATAGGAGTTGATGTGGACGAGGAGAAGGTTCAAAAACTCAATAGAGGAGAATCCCCTGTTGACGAGCCCTGTCTGATCGACATCTTCCGAAAAGCCCTAGAGGAGGGAAGGCTGGAGGCGACGAGCGATGGCGTGTGGGCATCCAAGGAGACTCACGTAAAGATCATAGCAGTTCCAACCCTAATAGACGATGAGGGAAGACCGAACCTAGACGCTCTCGTCTCCGCAGCTAGGTCCATAGCCTCGGGGTTAAAAGAAGGGGATCTGGTCATACTGGAGAGTAGCGTCCCCCCTGGGACCACTAGAGGAGTGCTCAAACCTGTTTTGGAGCAGATAAGTGGAATGCGAGCTGGAAAAGACTTCGGGCTTGCCTACAGCCCGGAGAGGATATCGGAGGGAAGGGCATTGAGGGACATAGTTGAATCGTACCCTAAGGTGGTGGGAGGTATAGACACTAGGAGCACAGAGGTGGCGGCCAATCTCTACTCCATGGTGACGAAGAGGGGAGTGATAAAACTATCAAGCGACTTGGCCGCTGAACTGGAGAAGCTAGCCGAGGGAGTTTACAGGGATGTGAACATAGCCTTGGCTAACGAGATAGCGTCCCTCTGCAGGAGACTGGGCGTGGACTACGACGAGGTCAGGATGGCCGCCAACAGCCAGCCCTACTCCCACCTACATAGACCTGGTACAGGGGTCGGGGGTTTGTGCATCCCCATATATCCCAAATTCCTCATGTGGAAGGCTAAGGAGGTGGGCATGGACCTTCCACTGACCGATACCGCTCGGACCATCAATGAGAACATGCCAGAGGAGGTATCCCGTCTAGTGAGGGAGGGTATGGAGAGGCTCGGCATGACGAATCCCAAGTTGGTGGTCTTGGGACTGGCCTTCAGAGGAGATGTGCCTGACTCCCGCCTATCTCCCACCTACGACCTTGTAAGACACCTTCTCTCAATGGGGGTAAGGGAGATAGTGGTTCACGATCCCCTGATAAAGGAGGATCCCAAGCTAGATGAGCTGGGAATTCCCTTAACGGATAACCTGATCGAAGCCCTCAGAGGAGCTGAAGTCGCGGTGATATCGACCGATCACTCCATGTACCGGATGAGGTCCAGCGAGCTGTTCCAATTATCTGACGGGTTAAGGCTGATTGTTGACGGGAGGCATGTGATAGAGGTGGATTCCGTACCCGCCGGGGCCCTCTACATAGGTGTGGGAAGACCTTGGATGGGGGGAGGCAGCTAGCCCACCAATCGCCTTATCATGTTTATCGTGAACACCTCTGCGAGCGAATCCATGGCGGATAATGCGAGCCAAGGATCCTTAGAGGCGACGAATGCGCCGTGCCTCAAAACCACCACGGCGTTGACCTCCCTCATCGCCTCGGATACGATCTCGGCCAGCTCTTCAGTACCATATGGCCGCCAGGGCAGTATCTTGACGTCCTTCAACATGATCCTCGCCTCCTCGGTCCAATCGGATTCGCTCAACGGGGCGAGGACCTCTCTCCCTATCTCCAGGCCTTTCACCATGGACGTGGCCAGCCCGGTCACCATGGGGTGATGACAGTGGAGAACCGCCCCCACATCGGGTCTGATCTCGTAGATCCTCAAATGGAGCCTCCACTCCGAGCTGGGCTTACCTTCACCCTTCAACACCCTTCCCTGGCGGTCGATGAGTAATATATCCTCAGCCCTCAACCTCCCCTTGAATTTGCCGGAGGGGGTTATGAGTATTCCCTCATCTGTCAGAGCGCTAGCGTTCCCTCCGGCCCCTGTAGTGTAACCCCTCTCGTAGGCGATCCTCATTACTTCGGCGAGTTCGGATGCCCTACCAGTAGGGTCCATGATGATACCTCTCCATCATCCAGAGCCTCCTCAGGTACCTCACCCGGTGCCTGTATGGATAGGCCATGAGGACTCCGGCTATGAACCCACCTATATGGGCCCAATAGGCGACACCCGTCGCCTCACCGGCCAGCAGGCCGGGTATAAGCTGCCATATGAACCAGAACGTTATGTAATACTTGGCCGGTATGGGCTCCACCGTGATGAAGTACCAGATGAGGATGGCCGTCATTATCCTAGCTTGGGGGAAGAAGACTAGGTAAGCTCCCAACACGCCGCTTATCGCACCACTGGCCCCAACGGCAGGTATCTCCGACAGGGGGAACACGGCCATGTGGAGGAAGCTTGCAGCGATTCCCGATATTATGTAGAAGACGAGATACTTGAAGTGCCCGAAAGCGGCTTCCACATTATCTCCGAATATGTAGAGGTAGAGCATGTTTCCCAGTAGATGGAGCCAACCTCCGTGCATGAACATCGATGTCAGGAGCCTGTAAGCGTTGGAAGCGGGGTCCTCTAGGAAGAACCTTGGTATGAACCCGTACTCGTATATCAGCAGCTCGAACCTCACCGGTCCACCGGCTATTTCCCAGAGGAAGACCAAAGTGTTGAGTAGGATCAATCCATAAGTAACCCAAGGGGTTATCGGGCTCGGATTCTCGTCCTTGAAGGGGAACAAGGGATCATCCTCCCGGAGGGCTCAGCTGACCCTCTTCTGGGCCATATACACCCTCTTGCCGAATACTCATCATGGCCCCGTGGGAAAATTGGGGAGGAGGGGCTTAAACCTTTACCCCCTTGAGGAGAGATTCTCCGATCTCCTTACCTCTATCCACGGCCTTCAAGTTCAAATCTATGAACTGAGGTTTCACCATCCTCCTTATCGCTTCCTTCAAGTTCTCCAGAGGTATGATACCAGAAACCGTGACGAAAACTCCGAGCATGAGCATGTTGGCTACCAGCCTATTTCCCAGCCTTTCAGCCTCATCCGTGGCGGGGATCTTGTAGATGGCCCTCACCTTACCCTCCACGGGATTGAAGTACTTGATCATCGAGGAGTCCGCCAGAATTACGGTCTTGTCCAAGGGATACCTCTTAGAGAAGGTATTGAGGGACATCTGGTTCATCGCTATCCAGTAGTCCGGGCTTATTATCTTGGGATAGTCGATCTCCTCATCTGAAATGACTACTTCAGACCTAGTAGAGCCCAATCTAGCTTCAGGTCCGTAAGTGTAGGTGGCAGCCGCGTAGTAGTTGCTCAGCACCGAAGCTTGGGATAAAACGGCACCGGATAGCACTACGCCCTGACCACCGAAGCCTGAGATCATGACTTCAATCCTCAAGCCACCACACCCCCTCCTTAATGATCTCATCCCTCTTCCTAACCCTCTCCAACCAAGGCCTCTCGTACTTCTCCTCTACTTCCAGAAGTTCCCTCTTCTCTTTCTCATCCACTATGACTTGGAGTGCGAAGTCGGGGCAGTACCACTCACAAAGTCTGCAGGCCCTGCACTGGTCTATCCTAGCAGCGTAGGGTTTCTTTACTCCTCTCCAGTTCCTTTCCTCACTTATCTCTAGTACATCCCATGGGCAGGCCCATATGCAGAGGTAACATCCCTTGCAGAGCTTATCGCTCACAGCTATCTGCTGCACTTTCACTTGGGATGCCATCGAACTCACCTCCCCTTACCCTTGGCCCGCTCCTCGAGCTCCCTCAGCCTCTCAGTGTACTCCTTCCTGTCTGTCCTGTGCAGATACTCTCCAACTATGATCTTACCCTTCAGCTCCTCGGGGCTCTTGTTCTTGGCGACTCCCAAGGGAATGGAGTTCTCCTTGAACCACTGCAGCATGTCCCTGGGGTCGGGACGGTTCAGTATGTACCTGCCTGCGTAGGTGGGGCACTGGAACACTATCTCTATGGCGGCGAAACCCTTATGCTTCACCGCCTTCTTTATGCTGTTCTTGGCCTGAATGAAGTGGTAAGTCGTCCATCTAGCTAGATACGTGGCTCCGGCAGCTTTCAGAAGTTCCATCAGGTCGAAATTGGGTTCTATGTTACCGTAGGGTGTGGTGTTCGTCCTAGCCCCCTCGGGAGTGGTTGGAGACATCTGACCACCGGTCAGGGAGTAAAGCATGTTCGTCGCTATAATTGCGGTGATGCCTATGTTCCTCCTCGCCGCGTGTATGAGGTGGTTGCCTCCTATTCCCATGCTGTCCCCATCGCCCATTACCACCACGACATTCAGATCCGGCCTGGACGCCTTCAAAGCCGTAGCGAAAGCTAGCGCCCTGCCGTGCAGGGTGTGGGCCGCGTCCCTCCTGAAGTAGAGGGGAGTCCAACCGGAGCACCCTATGCCCGACACGAACACGGTTCTATCCCACTCCTCCTGCCCCAACTCTTCGAAAGCCATCAAGATCATCCTCTCGATGATGCCCAACCCGCAGCCGGGGCAGAAGGCGTGGGGCATGATCTCGGTTCTCATATACTTCTTGGCCAAAACATGCTCGAATTCCGCTTCAGGAATCATGCCATCACCTCACAGCACTTCTAATCGCGGCTAAAATCTCATCAGGATGATGGAGCACTCCTCCGACCTTCGGTACTGAAATTACTTTCGCCTGGCCCTTGGAAGCCCTGTCCACCTCTCTAACGATCTTCCCCATGTTCATCTCAGGCACCACTATGGCCCTCACCTGATTGGCAGCCTCCTCTATCAGCCGATCATAGAATGGCCATAGAGTGATCAGCCTTATCAAACCAGCCTTTATTCCTTGGTTTCTGGCTTCTCTCACAGCTCTCAGAGCCGTTCTGGCAGTAGAACCGTATGCGACCACAGCAATCTCCGCATCATCCATGTACTTCTCCTCATACATCGCGATCTTCTCGACGTTCTTCTCTATCTTGTAATAGATCCTCTTTATCGTCCTCTCAGCAGCCACGTGATCAGTTCCTATCCTGTGACCGAACTCATCGTGCATGACGCTTTCGACCAGCACGTTGTAGCCCTCACCGAATGCAGGCATGGGAGCTACCCATTCACCCCGATCAGGAAGGTAGGGGATGTATTCCTCCGGAGGTACAGTGGGTTTCCTTCTCTCAACTATCTCTATTTCTTCATGCGGAGGGACTTTGACGGGCTCCCTTACGTGAGCTATCACCTCATCAGCGAGTATTATTACCGGGTTCCTGTAGGTCTCAGCTAGGTTGAAGGCTTTGATGGCTAGATCAAACATATCCTGAGCGCTAGACGGGGCCAAGGCTATGGTAGCATAATCGCCGTGGCTCCCCCACCTCGCCTGCATCACATCTCCCTGAGAGGGTAGGGTAACGAGCCCAGTGGAGGGCCCGCCCCTCTGAACATCCACTATGACGACGGGGGTCTCCGTAATTATAGCGTAGCCGAGACCTTCCTGCATCAGGGAGTATCCCGGTCCACTGGTCGCGGTCATGGATTTCCTGCCCGCCCAAGAGGCACCTATGATAGCCATTATCGATGCCAACTCGTCCTCCATCTGCATGAATACTCCGCCGACCTGGGGCATACGCCTAGACATCCTTTCAGCGATCTCTGTGGCTGGCGTAATCGGGTAACCGGCAAAAAACCGGCATCCCGCAATTAGTGCGCCCTCTACTATAGCTTCATCACCCTGCATTAGATGGGTTCCAGGCTCAACATACAAGCCTAACACCGGCCGTAGCCCCTATTGAGTAGAAGAAAAATATAGCGCATTTAACCCCTGATGAGCCTGCCCTCTGAATCTATTTCTCCTGCTCTAATTCTATGAGATTTTAAAGGAGCACCATCTTCCGCTAGAATGGTCGGCACTACGACTATGAATAGTTCCCTTAACCCGTTTCTTCTCCTCTCCTCGTTTATCATGAGGGCTCTTTCATATGTCTCTGGTGATACGACTATCAGATCTGCCTCCTCGTCGGTCCCGGCGGGGCCTATTGGTTCAACGATTTTGACTATCCTAAAGGGTATATTTTTCTCCCTCAGATAGCTAGCTAGGAGTTCTCTCCTCTCATCGTAGGGCATTATCCTTTCTTTGAAGGCCTTACCTGCTAGTAGTGGTCCATCCGCTAAGCCAACCAACAAGCTATCAGCTAGCTTAATTGCTATATCTAACAATGCTCTGTGTCCCTTATGGAGCCTATCAAAAGCTCCTCCGACTATAGCCTTCCTAAAAGGTTTCTCACAGCAACTCCCACTTTCCATATCTCATATACCTCCTCGGACCTTCCCTCCTCTAACACCTCGGCACCGTTCTCCGTCATTCTCACTATGAACCTCACACGCGCATTCACGGCCTCTTGAAGGGACTCCTCCGAATTCAGGACGTATATCGTCTCAGAAGGATCGAAATCCCCAGCGAACACATCTCCCAGTGTGTAATTCCTCCCCACCCAAGACTCATGTATGAGGTGGTGTATGTTGAGTCTCAGGACCTTCTCCCACTCCTTCACCGGGTCACCCTTGGAGAACACCCCGATCCTGAATCCAGCCTCCCTGGCAGCTAGTATAGCGTCTATTATCCCCGGAACAGGTTTCAGAAAGGCCCTCTTCACATCATGGTAAGCTATAACTCCTGCAGCGATCACCCTGTAGTCCTCCTTCAATCCGAGCCTCGTCATCATCTCGTTGAAGTGAAACGGATAATCCTCGCCCTTCTCCCTTACGACCTCCATCAGGGTCTCCATAGCCGTGTCGAAGTCTACTGGAAGGCCAGCCTCCTTCATTGCTGTGATGGCCCACTCCCTAGCTATTCCCTTCAGCAAGTTAGAGTCATAAAGGACGTTGTCGATCTCGAGCAGAAGGAGCTTCATTCCCTCACCACCTTTGAGAGCTTCTCAGGCTTATCGGGATCCAGCCCCCTTAAAATGGATACCTCATAGGAGAGGAGCTGCATCGGTATTACCATCAACACGGGCGAGAATTCGTACTCAGTAGAAGGTAAGGGGAAATCACCACCCTCGCCAACTAGCAAGGGCTCTCCTCCAAACGAAGATACCTTCTGCACCACCTCCTTCACCTCCTTCCAGTTGAGAAATATCACAGGAGTCCCTCTATCCACTAACTGAATGGGTCCGTGAAGGAACTCCCTCGCTGCGTACCCCACGTAGTGTAGATTGCAAGTCTCCCTTAGCTTTAGGGCTGCTTCCAATGCCGTCGGATAGTTCGGGCCCTTACCTAGGATGAAACCCACCGACCTCTCCGCTATCTTCGGTGCCAGATCACGGGCTGGCGCTCTGGATAAATCCACGGAGAGGCGTACCTTCTCAGGCAGGTGCTCGAGTTCGGCAGCGAGGTGGCTCACCTCCTTGCCATGGAGCGAAGCTAGGCTAATGGAAAGCAGGAAAGAGGCCACTAGCTGGGTGGTATAGCTCTTCGTCGCTGCTACGGCCCTCTCCTCCCCGGCCCTAGTCAGGATCACGCGATTTGAGAGCTTGGCTAGAGTGCTGGAGGGCGTATTGGTTATCCCTACCACGGGAGCTTCTGGATTCATCTCCCTAAATCTCCTGACGGCTGTGAGCACGTCCTTGCTCTCCCCGCTCTGGGAGAAGGCGACCAGCGCGGAATCCGATAGATCACCGGGCAACCAATCCGGCAATTCGGAGGCCTGTATCGAGATTACTCGTGAGCCAGAAATTCTCATTAACGTCCTCCCCAGAACTAAGGACGCATGGTAGCTCGAACCGCTACCGGTTGCGTAAACGAACCTCCCCTTCAGCTGATGAGCCGCCTCCACCGCCTCGCTCTCGGCTTCATTTATCGTACGTCTTATGGCCTCCGGTTGCTCCAGAATCTCGGAGATCATGTATTGACCCGGTCTTTTTCCCTCCATCGCGGTGAATTGCGACGACCAAGGATAAAGTTATTTACCTGCTCGGGGAATTAGGTCGTATGGATGAGGAAACGATCTCCTTCTTCTCTAGATTTTCCGAGGCTTTTGGGCCCTCCGGATTCGAGATGGAACCCCTCAGGATGCTCAAGGATAGGTACTCACCATTCGCGGACGAGGTGCTAACCGACAGACTGGGCTCGCTCATAATGAGGAAGGCCGGAATGAGTGACAAGCCCCGGATAATGGCCGCAGGCCACAGCGATGAGATCGGCTTCATAATAGTTTCCATAGAGGATAACGGGTTCCTCAAGTTCGAGCCCTTGGGAGGCTGGGTGCCCACCACTCTACCCGCCCACAGGGTGGTCATAAGGACTAAGAAGGGAGACTACGTGGGCGTGATAACCAGCAAGCCCCCTCACCTCATGACCCCCGAGGAGAGGAAGAAGCCCTTAGAGATGAAGGACCTCTACATAGATGTCGGCGCCAAGAATAAGGATCAGATAAAGGAGATGGGGATAAGGATAGGTGATCCCGTGGCGCCCCTAGCTCCGTTCGAGGTGCTTAGAGGAGGAAAGGCATGGTTAGGGAAGGCGTTTGACGACAGGGTCGGGGCATTCATAGTAATGGAAGTCCTCAAGAGGCTTAGAGAGGGCGGAGTCCAGCATCCCAACACCTATTACGCGGTGGCGACCGTTCAGGAGGAAGTCGGTCTGAGGGGCGCTGAGACCGCCGCGGACGTGGTGGATCCGGATGTCTTCATAGCGGTCGATGTGGACATAGCCGGTGACTCGCCAGGCGTCTCCCCGAGCGAGGCTCCGGCTAAGATGGGTGAGGGGGTCTCCATACTGACTTGGGATAGGAGCATGATTCCGAACTCCCGCTTGAAGGAGTTCGTGATAGAGGTTGCGGAGGAGGAGAACATACCCTACCAGCTCTCCGCCGTGAGGGGAGGTACCGACGCCGGGAGAGTTCACTTGCATA
This sequence comes from Thermoproteota archaeon, assembly GCA_015521385.1. Taxonomy (GTDB): domain Archaea; phylum Korarchaeota; class Korarchaeia; order Korarchaeales; family Korarchaeaceae; genus Korarchaeum. The sequence goes on along the minus strand of WAOH01000019.1, from coordinate 8,774 downwards.
AGTATGGGGTCCCATCCATCGTGCTAGGAGTTCCCACTAGGCACATCCACTCTCACAGCTCGATCATGTCCCCGGACGATGTAGAGGCCGCCATAAAGCTCTTGGTAGCCCTGATTAAGAGGATGGACGAGGAGACCGTGAGGAGGTTCACGGGAATTTGAGCGAGCTGAGACTCACCCACCCTATTTCTTGGCTCGATGGAATAGATCTGAGGACGGGTAAGATAATTCAGCCGGATCACCCTCAGAGAGGGGAAAGCATAGCGGGGAAGACCCTGTACATACCCCATTCCATCGGATCCACCGTAGGCGCGTACGTCTTCTTCAGCCTGAAGAAGTACGGGACGGCCCCTCGCAAGATAATCTTGGAAGAGCCCGATAGCATAACCATCAGCGCGGAACTGGCCGGGATACCAGTAGAATTGAGGGGGGGTAAGGAGCTCAGGCTTGAGGACCCAGAGGTACCCGATGAGTTCAGGAGGTACTTGGAGAAAGAGGCATCCATCTCAGGCGCCGAGGGGTTCGTTAGGGTAGGTTCGGTCCACATATCAGGGGTCTCATACGCAACTATAGGCGATGCAGGAAAGGAATGGCTGGAGGAAATGAGGGATAGGGTGAGATTCAGGGTCCTAGCGACCACCAATCCCCTAGGAATGGATCTGACCAGATGGAGGGAGATGGGAGTTCCAGAGAGCTTCGCAAGGGGCCAGCTCAGTATAGTAGAGTCTCTCCTGCAGATGGGGGCGGTCCCATCCTTCACGTGCACCCCCTACCTAGCTGGAAACCTGCCCCACTTCGGCGAGCACGTATCTTGGGGGGAATCGAGCGCGGTCGCCTATGCGAATAGCGTGCTGGGGGCCAGGACTAACAGGGAAGGGGGAACCAAGACCGTAGTTTCAGCCGCGACCGGGTACACCTCCCTCTACGGCAGGCATCTTGAGGTCAATAGGAGACCGGATTTCAGGGTGAAACCCCCTGAGATGAGGGGTTTATCAGATTACTACGCCCTAGCCTTCCTCGTGGGGAGGGAGTACCCTAATGCCGTCCCCGTGTACCTCGTGGAGGGATCCATTCCGGAGATGAAGGCCCTATCGGCTGCTGGTGCGGCATCGGGCTCCATCGAGATATTCCACGTCCCGGGAGTGACTCCGAATCCCCTTCGACCAATCGATAGAGAGGTGGAGGTGACCCGAAGGGAGTTAAGGGGGGTATACGAGGACCTGAGCACGTTCGACGGGGGCACAGATCTGGTGGTCTTGGGGTGTCCACACCTCTCCCTCCAAGAGTTCAGGACCCTCGCTCGAATGGTCAGTGGGAGAAGAGCTACGACCCGATTCTGGCTGTACACATCCAGAGCCGTACTCTCGATGATCGAAAGATCGGGCCTGAAGACCCTCCTCGATGAGTTCGGTGCGGAGGTATGGGCCGATACGTGCATGGTCGTCTCCCCCTTGGAGGAGATGGGAGTGAGAAAGGTGACGACGAATTCCACCAAGGCTGCCAAGTACCTGAGGACTTTAAGGGGTCTAGAAGTCGAGTTCTTGGATCTAAAAGAAATATTGGAGAGGTACAGCGTACCTCAGTAGCTATATCCCCAGATACGCCCTCCTCACGTGTTCATTCCCCAGAAGCTCTTTACCTGTACCCTCCATCACAGTAACACCGTTCTCGATCACGTAAGCCCTGTGGGATATGCTCAATGCCATGTAGGCGTTCTGCTCGGCGATCAGTATGGTGACCCCTCTCTCCTTGTTTATCTGGTCTATCGTCTCGAATATCCTGTCGACTAGGAGGGGAGCCAAGCCCAATGAGGGCTCGTCGAGCAGAAGTAATTTGGGCCCGCCCATGAGGCCTTTACCTATCGCCAGCATCTGCTGTTCCCCGCCACTGAGGGTCCCGGCGAGTTGCTTCTCCCTCTCCTTAAGTACGGGGAAGAGCGAATACACGAATTCCAAGTCCTTCTCGATCCCATCCCTATCGGTCCTCAGGAACGCTCCCATCTCCAAGTTCTCCCTGACAGTCATGTCCGGGAAGAGACCTCTACCCTCGGGTACGTGTATTATCCCCAGGGAGGCTATCTGATAGGGCTCCATACCAACTACGCTCCTTCCTTGGAAGAGTACGTCTCCCCTCAGGGGCCTGAGCATCCCCGTTATTACCCTCAATGTGGTCGTCTTCCCTGCCCCGTTAGCCCCTATGAGGGAGACTACCTCCCCCTCACCCACGTAAAGCGAGATATCCTTCAGAGCGATTGCCTTCCCGTAAGCGGCGGAAACGTCCCTAACTTCTAACATGGAATCTCTCCCCCAAGTAGGCCTTTATTACCTCCTCATTTCTCGATATCTCCTCGGGACTTCCTTCAGCTATCTTCCTGCCGAAGTTGAGGACCATGATCCTCTCACATACGTTCATTATCACCCTCATGTTGTGCTCTATTATCACGACAGTGACTCCGGACTCCCTCACCTTCCTCACCACCTCCATGACCTCGTCCATCTCAGCGGGAGTGAGCCCTCCGGCTGGCTCATCGAGCATGAGGAGCTTAGGTTCGGTGGCCAATGCCCTAGCTATCTCCAACCTCTTCCTCTCACCGTGAGGTAAGGCTTCTGCCAGCGCCTCCTTCCTATGCAGTAGGCCAACGAATTCCAGAATTTCCTCGGCTTTCTTTATCGCCTCCTCCTCGTTTAATCCAGATATCACACCCTTAGTCGCGTAGATGGATACGAGCACGTTATCCAAGACGCTCATCCCTAGGAAGGGCTTAACTATCTGCCACGTCCTCGTCAGTCCCAGCTTGGCCAACTTATTGGGCTTCATTCCGGTTATATCTCTCCCCAAGAACCTTATCTTACCCGAGTCAGGTTTGTAGAAGCCCGTTATCACGTTAAAGAGAGTGGTCTTCCCGGCCCCGTTGGGCCCGATTATCCCGAAGATCTCCCCCTCCTTCACGCCGAAACTGACGTTATTCACGGCGACGAGCCCACCGAATCTCTTAACTACCCCCTCCACCTCCAAGATCATTCTCTCACCTTCCTCAAGATGAACTGAACGATGCCGTAGATCCCTGACGGAAAGAACTTCATCACTAGGATGATCAGCATCCCGTAGATGAGGTACCTGTACTCCAAGTAGGATCTGAGCAGCTCCTGAAGCAGCGACAGAACCGCAGCCCCCATGACGGGCCCTATCAGTGTGCCGAAGCCACCGATTATGGTCATGGATAGGATGTATATGGACTCTCCTAAGGTGGATATCTCGGGACTGATGTACCTGAGATAGTGTGCGTAAAGCCCCCCCGATATCCCAGCGAAGAATGTGGATATCAGGAAAGCGTAAACCTTGAACAGAGGAACATCAACGCCCACCGACAGGGCGGCATCCTCATCCTCCCTAATAGACATGAGTATCTTTCCAACCCTGGACTTGGTCAGTAGGTGAAGGAGGAAGATGGATACCAAGGTGAAGGCAAGTGCCACGTAGTAGAACGCTACCTTACTCCTGAAGTCGATGGGACCTATCCCGGGGAGCGGAGGGATTCCCGGTATCCCCAGCGGCCCTCTGGTAAGCCAATCCAAGTTTATCAGCATCAGCCAAACTATAACTCCAAATCCTAGGGTGGATATAGCCAAGTAAGGACCTCTAAGCTTCAGGGAGGGCACTCCGAGTATCAGTCCGAACACGGAGGCCATCAAACCACCGAGGAATATCCCGATCCAAGGGCTCACTCCCCAATTCATGGCGAGGAGGGTTGAAGTATAGGCACCCACGGCGAAGAAGGCCGCATGCCCCAGAGAGAGCCTACCAGTGTATCCCACCAGTATATCCAAGCTGGCGGCAGTCACCGCGTACAGCATGACCAGTATGGTCACGTGAGTGACGTAGTCCCCAGCCAGGGGAATCGGTATCAGGAGGATCAGAGCGATGAGGTAATACTTGCCGATTTCCGTGACGACGTCCTTGGTGATCCCCAGCATCACTTCCTCCCTCCTCCTAAGATACCTTCTGGCCTGACCCAGAGCACTATGATCATTATCACGAAGGCCACGACCTGCTTATACTCAGTTCCCAAGAATAGACCCCCTAAGCTCTCAGCTAGGCCAATGAGGAAACCCGCTAGGATGCTCCCGATTACGTTCCCCATGCCCCCCGTGATCACCACCACGAACGCCTTGGCGACCACATCCAAGCCCATGGTCGGGTACACATTGTAGATCGGCCCCAGAATACCGCCCGCGAGCGCCGCGAGCCCAGTTGATAGGAACATGGTGATGTCGTAGATCTTGTATATGTTTACCCCCACGAGCATCGCTGCGGATGGGTTCTGTGCCGTTGCCCTTATTGCCCTACCCGTCTTGGTGAACTTGAGGAACGCATACAGCCCTACGAGCGTTGCTATGGCCACCACGAATGCTATTAGTCTGGCCAAGCTGAAGGACAACCCTCCAGGCAGCTTGACTATATGCTTGGTCAGCGGACTGGGTATGGAGATCGGTATGGGCCCCCACAGGACGAGAGCCAGATCCACGAACAATATGCTGAGACCTATTGTGAGCATGATAAACTTCAGATCTTGGAAGTAGAAGGCTGCGGCACCCTTGGCTTCCTTCAGCTCCTCGTACAGGGACTTGAACAGGAGCCTGTTTATCGCTATGCCGACCGCTCCGACGGCGACGGCCGCTAGAGGAGCTAGGAGGAACGGGTCACCCCCCATCAACGTGACGAATGTGTAGGTGAAGTAAGCCCCGAGCATGTAGAACTCTCCATGGGCGAAGTTGCTTAATCTCATGACCCCGAATATCATCGTGAGGCCGACTCCTATCACTCCATAGATGCCACCTATCATCAGGCCGAAGAGTATCTGCTCTAGGAGCTCCATGGGCTGCACTACCACGGTTCATCCCTTCCCGAGTGGAAAAAGTGGAAGATAGGGGTAGATCAGCCGCCGTAAAGCTTCTCTGGAGGTATGTACTCTCCCTGCTTATCCGACGGTGGGTAGAGGATTACCCTCTTGAGCTCCCCTCCCACCTTCTGTACTTGGACGAGCAATACCTTAGTCTGGGCCTGACCCTTCTCGTCGAAGTATATGGTTCCCTGAGCACCCTCGAACTTGAGAGACCTTATAGCATCGGCCACCTTGTCGACATCCCACGTGCCCGCCTTCTCAACGCCCAGCTTGAAGGCTAAGAAGGCGTCCCAGACCCCAGCAGCGTACATCGCCGGGTTCCTTCCCCACCTCTCCCTGAACTTCTTAACGAACTCGGCAGCGGCGGGCCTCTTAGAGGTAGGCTCGAAGTAGCTCACATGAACTAGCCCGAGAGCATCGTCGTCTGCCAGCTGCAGGAACTCGTCACTGGTCACTCCGCCGAGCATGACGAACTGCTTGTAGAGGCCTATCTCGTGAGCCTGCCTGAGTATGTTGGCGGCATCCCTTATGTTAGCGACGACGAAGATGACGTCAGGATTGGCTGCCTTAATCTTGGATAACTGCGATGTGAAGTCGGTCGATCCCTTGTCGAAGTACTCCTCGGCAACTATTTTGACTCCCTTGGACTTGGCCCGATCTCCCCATATCTTGAGCCCTTCCCTCCCGTAGTCATCGTTCACTCCCAGCATCGCAGCTGTCTTGGGTTTCAAGTGCTCCACTACCCAGTCAGCGTTCTGCGTCGTCTGCATCCACTGGTTGGCGCAGGTCCTGAAGGTGTACTTGTATCCCTGCTCCGTTATCTTGGTGGCGACTGAGACGGGAACGAACAGAAGTTTCTTGGCCTCCATTATCGAGGGTTGAACGGCTAAGGTGACGGTGGAACAGTACTCCCCGAATACAGCGTACACATTCTCCTGGGTGAGCAGCCTCTGGACTGCGGCAGTAGCCTTAGTGGGGTTGCACTCGGTATCCTCTATAACCAGCTCGACCTTCTTACCGAGAATTCCCCCTTGCTTGTTTATCTCATCAACGGCCAGGATGGCCGCCTGCTTCATATCCAAACCATGCTCAGCTAATCCACCAGTCAAAGGAGCTATCAAACCGACTTTCACTGTCCCGCCGGCGGCAGGACCGGTCTGGGTCAGGTAGAAGGCTGCGGCCACTACCACGACTAGAGCCACAATAACGATAACTAATACATTCTTGCTGAGAGCCATACGCTCCCCAACTAATCCAGAGAAGTTACTTTTAAAGATTGGTAGTTTAAATCTGTCATCTCATATTCAAGAGCCCTCAGGTCTCTCTGTTTCTGAAAAAGATGCTTACAAATGGAACATAACCACGTAATACTGTCCAGGCGCGGTCAATCTGGTAGGAGTTGGCAGCGCATACCGACGAATTACGTACTTGATTCGTGGGTGCTAGTGAACTAGAGAAGCCATCTCTCGTAGAAAAGTTCTTAGCTAAGCTAACAGATATAATGCATACCGATCAGGGGGGATTTTCGTATGGCATTGTTCGATCTAAGAGGTAGAGATTTCATAACCACAAGGGACTTCACGAGGGAGGAGCTGGAGTACCTTATCCAGATGTCCATGGATCTGAAGAAGATGTGGTACTCTGGAATAAGGGTTAAGCCCTTGGAGGGGAAGGCTGTCGCTCTCCTGTTCAAGAAGCCCTCTACTAGAACGAGAAACTCATTTCAGGCAGCTGTTTACCGGTTGGGTGGTTTCTCCGTTTACATGAGGCCTGACGAGCTTCAGCTCAAGAGGGGAGAGCCGGTAAAAGATACGGCGAGGGTCCTCGACCGGTATTACGACGCCCTCGTCATAAGGACCTTCGGTCAGGATGAGATAGAGGAGTACGCTAAGTGGATGAGGAACCCCGTCGTTAATGCTCTCTCCGACGAGGAACACCCCTGCCAGGCCATGGCAGATCTCATGACCATTAAGGAGAAGTTCGGCTACTGGGAGGGGCTCAAACTCGTCTATACAGGTGACGTGTGGAACGTGGCTCACTCACTGATCGCCACCGCGCCCGTGTTCGGGATGGACCTGACCCTCGCAGTTCCCCCCGGATACGAGCCGTTGGAGGAGATATGGAAGTTCGCGGAGCAGGAGGCTGCGAGGAGGGGAACCAAGCTAGAGATAGTCCACGATCTCAAGGAGGCCGTTAAAGGTGCTGATGTGGTCTACGCCAACACTTGGTGGAGCATGGGCAAGCCGGAGGAGACCAAGGAGAAGAGGAAGAAGGACTTCGCGCCCTTCACAGTCACTCCCGAGGTCATGAGCCTGGCTAAGGAGCATGCGATATTCATGCACTGCCTGCCCGCATATAGGGGCAATGAGATGACCGATGAGGTGATAGAGGGCAAGTGGTCTGTGGTATTCGACCAGGCTGAGAACAGATTGTGGACCGAGGCCGCGATACTCGCGGCCATCATAAGGTGATCCCCCACTCCCAATTTTTCGAGAGTGATGCCTATGGATAGGCTGATCACGGTAGCCCTTGGAGGCAACGCTCTCCTCCAATACGGGCAGAAGGGCACCTTCGAGGAGCAGCTAGCCAACGCCAGGAGGACGAGTAGACAGCTGGTCGAACTCCTCAGGAGGGGATACAGGCTGGTCATCACACACGGTAACGGACCTCAGGTCGGGGCCATACTCCTTCAGCAGGAAGCGGCTACTGACCAGGTCCCGCCCATGCCCCTCCACGCCTGCGGCGCTATGAGCCAGGGGCTCATAGGATACATGATACAGCAGTCGATGATAAACGAGCTTAAGAGAGCCGGGATGGATGTACCCGTGGCCACGGTGGTCACTCAGGTGCTCGTGGATAGGGGGGATCCAGCATTTCAGAACCCCACCAAGTTCATCGGACCGTGGTACCCTGAGGAAGAGGCGAAGCGCAAGGAAGAGCAGGGGTGGGTCATGAAATACGATGTGGGTAAGGGCTGGCGGAGGGTAGTGCCTTCCCCGGATCCCATCAGGCAGGTGGAGATAGAAGCGATCAGGAGGATGGTTGAAGCGGGCATAGTGGTGATAGCGTCTGGAGGAGGGGGCATTCCCGTCGTTGATGACGAGGAGTACGAGGGGGTGGATGCCGTAATAGATAAGGATCTGGCTGGCGAGAGGTTGGCCACGTCGCTGGACGCCGACCTCTACATGATACTAACGGATGTGGAGAAGGTCGCGATAAACTTCAAGAAACCCAATCAGAAGTTCCTGGATGTCATGACGCTGGAGGAGGCCAGGAGGTATTATGAGGAGGGGCACTTCCCCCCCGGGAACATGGGCCCCAAGGTCAAGGCTGCCATGAGGTTCGTGGAGAGGACGGGCAGGGAAGCGATCATAACGAGCTTGGACAAGGTCATTGAGGCACTGGAGGGCAAAACGGGGACCAGAATAGTTCCAAAATAAAACTTGAGGGGCTTAAAGCCCCAAGACATCCTCGTATCCCTTCAGGTCCAGCAGTCCATGTCCAGAGAAGTTGAACAGTATCACTTTCTCCTTACCCTCCTCTTTAGCCTTCAGTGCCTCATCAATTGCAGCTTTTACCGCGTGAGTAGTTTCCGGAGCCGGGATGAGGCCCTCCGTCATGGCGAATATCCTTCCAGCCTCGAATACCTCCTCCTGTGGGTAAGCAACGGACTCAATCACTCCCTTGGACTTCAGGAGGCTCACTGTCGGGGCGGCTCCGTGGTACCTAAGGCCGCCAGCGTGTATCGGCGGCGGTACGAAGTCGTGCCCGAGCGTGAACATCTTGATGAGGGGGGTCACCCCTGCGCTGTCCCCGAAGTCGTACCTGTACTCCCCCTCCGTGAGCGAGGGAGACGCCCTCGGCTCGACAGC
>WAOH01000018.1 GCA_015521385.1 Thermoproteota archaeon | reverse complement strand
ATCATAGAGGTACCCGAGGGCATGAGCCCGGAGGAGGCGGCTGAGGAGGTTATGAAGAGGCATCCTCACGTTAAATCCGTCCTCTTGAAGGCCGGAGCAAGGGAAGGCGAGTTCAGGGTGAGGCCCCTGAAGCTCTTGGCTGGCAGCGAGGAGACGGAGGTCATCCACAAGGAGCACGGTTACCGAATAAAGCTAGATCCCCGAAGGGTCTACTTCTCACCGAGGGAGTCCACCGAGAGACAGCTGGTGGCGGAGAGTGTGGGGGACGGGGAGCTAGTGCTGGTCATGTTCGCCGGGGCTGGCCCTTACGCCATAGCCATCGCCAAGCGCAGGAGGGCGCAGGTAGTCGGGGTGGAGCTGAACCCGGTGGCCGCGAGGTACTTTCAGGAGAACGTGCTCCTCAACAGGGTCGGGCATCTCGTCTTTCCCATAGAGGGGGACGTCGGTTACGTCACGCCAGCCATGTACGGTAGGTTCGATAGGGTGGTCATGCCCCTGCCGAAGGGGGCTTACGCGTTCATCGGTCACGCCTTAAGGGCCCTCAGAGGGGGAAGGGGGATGATACACTTCTACTACTGGGGAGGTGAGGAGGCCCTCTCCGAGGCAGAGGAGATGTTCAGGAGGGAGGCCTCCGCCTTGGGCCTGGAGGCCACTTCGGTGGGGTACCGCATTGTCTCCAGCTATGCTCCCAGGGTATACAAGGTCCGTGTGGATTTTTTAGTGAGACCTTTAAATGTAGAGTGAAGTTTGAAAATTAGGTTTTTAGTTCAACCCCAGTATCGATAGAGGGGATTCTAAATTGACCGGGGATTTGCGAAAAGACATAGAGGACCTTCTAAACGACCTCTCGCCAGAAATGAGGGCCAGAGTCATCGACCATCTGGATAGGTTGAATAAAACGTTCCCCCTGAATGAGGGACCTCTCTATGAGCTCATCTCGTCCTTCAAGAAGAGCCTAGAGGCTGTTAACCACATTCCCAGCCTGCTCACAGACAAACTGACGGATAACTTCAGGGTAAACAGGGACAGATTCGCAGAGCAGTTCAAGCAGGACGTCGAATTTCTCATAAAGGCGGGGGATATCCGGGAGTTGGATGAGTCCGAGATAAGATTGCTCATGCAGGCTGCCACCGACTCGCTGGAAGCCATGTTCTCCTCTCTGATAGACACCATGAGCAAGGTCCTGAACGACTACCTCAGGTGGGCCCCCAAGGCGATAGGTCCATCAGCCGGGAACGGAGTTGCAGAGAAGACCCTAAACATGTTCTCCACCCTCCTGTACCTGCTGGCGCTCACCAAGGCGGAGAAGGATCTCTGCAGGGAGGAAGTAGAATCCCTCAAGAACATGGTATTGCCGAAGGCGACCGGGAGGTACAAGGTACTCGAAGTCTTGGAGAAGGCCACCGAACCCATGAGGACCATAAACATAGCCTCCGAGCTCGGATTGGCCGAGGTCACGGTCAGGAGATACATAAAGGATCTGGAGAGGGAGGGTCTCGTCGAGAGGGTTGGTAACGGCAAGCCCCACAAGTACGTCCTGAGGGATAGGGATTGGAGGAAGAAGCTGGCGGAGCGAAGGAAGAAAGGGAAGTAATCATCCTGGTATCCCCGATATGCGAACCCTCCCTGGACGCCGCCCGTCGACTTAAGAGATGGGCGCGCCAGAGGGGCCTCAGGGTCAGGGAGGTCTCGGCCCTGGAGCCCGAGGGTCAGAGCTACATACTTGAGCTGGGGATAAGGAAGGTCCCGGCCATCATAGTGGGCGGAAAGCTGATCTCCGAGGGGAAGCTGGAGTTCCCAGAGGTCTCCAGATGCGCACCGAAGTGCTAGTGGTGGGTGGAGGCATCTCCGGCTCTACCCTCGCCTACCTCCTCTCGAGGAAGGGTTTCTCCGTCACCTTGGTCGACAGGAGGAGGGTCATAGGGCGCCCGCACCACTGCTCCGGGATACTCGGACCCGATGCCCTGAACGAGTTGGTGATCTTCTCTGACGAGTGGATCGTCGGTGAGATCAATTGGGCGACCTTCACCTCTCCCGGAGGTGTTGAGATAGAGGTGCGCAGGCACCTAGCCAAAGTGGTCGATAGATCCGAGATGGACCGGGGAACTTGGGAGGCCGCGCTCTCCGAGGGGGCCAAGGGAGTCCTCTCGGCGAAGTTCAGGGGGTTGAGATCGAAGAACGAGGCCTCGGTAGGTGGCCTCAGTATAGAGTACGATCTGCTGGTCGGAGCCGATGGAGCCCTCTCGTCTGTTGCAGAGGAGCTAGGGTTCCCCCCCATGGGTTACGAGGTGGGGATGCACAAGGTCGTGAGGGGAGGGACCATCGACGGCTACCGAGTCAGGGTGAGGAGGGGTAGCAGGTTCAGCTGGATCCAACCCTGGAAGGAGGGCAGGAAGGTGGGCGCTCTAGGAGAGATCGGGGATCCCCTCATCCCTTGGATAGAGGACATGCTCAGGGGAGAGGCGATCGGATATGAGGGAGGGGTCATCCCGATCGGCCCGAGGAGGAGGTTCTGGATGGGCAACGTGGCCCTCGTGGGGGACGCGGCTGGCCAGGTGAAGCCGATCAGCAGGGGAGGCGTCCTTCTCGGCGTTAGAGGAGCTAGGCACTTGGCAGGCTGCTTGGAGGACCTAGACAGGCTGGAGGAAGCGCTCAGGTGCTATGAATCGAGGTGGTGGGGCAGCAATAGGCGGGAGATCTCCCTGGGATGGGCCGTGAGGAGGTACCTAGATTCCCTGAGTGATCGGCAGATAGATCAAGTTTTCGCCCTGCTTCGCGAGGAGGGTCTCGTCGAGAGCGACTTTCAAGTGGACAGACAGTCAGCGCCCCTCAAATTGAGTCGTTTACCTAAAATTCTTAAATTAGCTTCCGTGAATATAGGATCAGCTGCATCGGCCCTCGCCGAGGCGCTGAAGTACATGCTACGGTGATCTAAAAGATGATGGAGGCATTTACCGGAGTTCTCTTGGGTATCGGCGTCACTCTCTTCTCCTTCATCCTATTCAAGATGTATTCCAGCGTTCCCGAAGTGACTTCCGCCCTGATCTCGATTAACCTCGGGATCTACGCCATGACATCCCCAGCGATCTTCGAGGCGAACAGGTACGTTCTACTCTACTTCGGCAGCTCAGGGCTCTACTTGATGCACGGCAGGCTCTACACGTTGATAACATCGATGTTCCTTCACGCCAACCTCCTCCACCTCGGGCTCAACATGTACGCACTCTACGTCCTCGGCAAAGTGGTGGAGCTGTCTCTGGGCAGGGTCAAGTACCTCATGATGTACTTCATCTCCGGCGTGGTGGGGAACCTGCTCTCGGCCTTCCTAGACCCACGCACGGTGGGAGTTGGTGCCTCGGGAGCCATAATGGGCCTCCTGGGATACATGGTGGCGATGGAGTACAGGGTGACCGGGAAGTTAAGCTCCTCAACCATATTCATCGCGCTCTTCGTGATCTTCGGGGGCTTCTCAGCCAACGTGGATGTTCTCGCCCACGCGGGTGGCTTCATAGTGGGGCTCGTATGGGGTCTAGGAAGGAGGTTCAGGCCCGCGTATACCGTGAGCTACGACCTCTATTACTGAGGTAATAAGAGGGAATAACAGGCTGCAGCACCCCATTTTAAGAGTGGCCCCTACACGAACACCCGGGAATAGGATGTTCAAGGTCAGGGAAGTGAGGAGGGTTAACGACGTCAGGTGGGAACCCGGATTGAAGCTTGTCCACCTCAGGGACGATCAGAGATGGCCGGAGCAGTTCTACTCCGAGGATGGCTACCACGTTGAGGTCAAGGCCCCGTTATCCTACCATAAGGCGAACTGGATCGCCCCACGGGGCATCTACGCCATGGTCGACTACGAGATAACCTTGAAGGGGAGGAGGATAAAGGTCAGGAGGGTCGTTCACGAGAGCGATCCCTACTTCCTGAAGGTCGTTCAGGAGATGCTCTAGTTATATAGTCTGCCATCCCCTTAGCGGAGGTAAAGCATGGTGCTAGCGAAGCTCGTGTTAGTTCCAGCTGGCTTCATATACCACTGGATCTTGGAGTTCCTCGCCGAGAAGCTCCCTCAAGCGTACCCAATTGATGTAGAGATCGACTACACGGAGATCAAGATCCCTCCAATTCTCTACGACCCCAATACCCAGCAATTGAGGAGCGAGAAGTTCCTACGGCACTTATGGCACATCGACAGGTGGGCATCTGACGAGAAGGTGCTGGCCGTGGTGGACGAAGATGCCTACGCCCAGGGGACCAATTTCGTGTTCGGCCAAGCCGAGCTGGGGGGGAGGTTTGGCGCGATATATCTCCCGAGACTCAAGCCTGAGTTCTACGGTGAGAGGGAGAACAGGGCCCTGTTCCTCCTCAGGACCCTCAAGGAGGCCTCCCACGAGGTAGGTCATCTATTGGGCCTGAACCACTGTCCCACCCCTGGCTGCGTCATGAACTTCAGTCTCTCCATATGGGATGTCGACAGGAAGGACTGGAGGCCGTGTGACAGGTGCCTAGAGGAACTGGGTGTTCTCGATGTCAGGGCGAAGACCAGACGTCGGCAACTATGATCTGCTGTTGGTGGATATAGATGGCGTGGTCTGGCTGGATGGCGAGCCCATAGAGGGTGCGGTGGAGGCCCTCAACGACCTATCCTCTGGTATCGAGATACGATTCGTCACCAACAATTCCACGCGGCACAGGCGCGTGATAGCGTCCCTCCTGAGGGATGTGGGTCTGCCTTGGGTTGGGGAGGGACACGTGATAACTAGCGCCAGCACGTTGGCTGATGTGGCCCCCTCGATAGGGGTGAGCAGGTGTTACGTGATCGGCGAGGAGGGTCTCAGGGAGGAGTTGGGGGAGAGGGGAATCGAGGTGGTTGAGGAGGGAGATGTGTGCGTGGGCATGGACAGGGCCTTCAACTACTCGAAGCTGACGAGGGCCCTGAGGAACATAATGGGTGGGGGGCTCTTCCTAGCAACCAACGAGGATCGGACCCTTCCTACACCGGAAGGCCCCATTCCAGGAGCTGGTTCCATGGTTTCAGCGATCTCAGGGGCATGCGGTAGGGAGCCGGATCTCGTCGTGGGGAAGCCCAATCCCCTCATGTTCCTCCTAGCCGCCCAAGGTGCTGGGGCGTCTCATCCCCTCGTGATCGGGGACAGGCCGGAGACCGATATTCTGGGAGCCCTGAGGGCCGGAATGGACTCAGCCTTGGTCCTCACGGGAGTGGTGAAGGAGTCAGAGGGGGTGGTACCTCGACCCAAGTACGTCTTGAGGAGCTTGATGGACCTGATCCGCTGAGGGGCGTGAGGGGCGCCTACGCGCTCCTGATAATCTCTCATGGTGTCATCCTCGAGGTGGGAAAGCTGGGGACCTTTGAAATTCCACCCGGCGTCCTCGCGTATGCTGGATCGGCGAAGGGGCCGGGCGGCCTAGGTGCCAGGATAGGGAGGCACTTCAGCAGGGGGAAGGCGGTGAGATGGCATATCGATTACCTGACCGAGGTCATGGATGTGCTGTGCGCCTTGGCCCTGCCTGGTGAGGAGGAGGCATCGCTAGCGAGGGACCTCAGGGGTGTGGGGAGACCCCTCATCAGGGGATTCGGCTGCTCCGATAGGAGGAGCGATGGGACGCACCTGTACCTCCTGAGCGATGACCTAAGGGAGGCTCTGAGGGTCCTAAGCGGTATCCGATGGAAGAAAGCCTACTTGGTGTGGAACCCCTCCTACAGGGCTAGATCAGCCCCAGGTCCTTGGGGGTGACGTAGAAGACCAGCTTGTACCTGTGATAGTCCCTTATCACCTGCCTCGCGGCCTCCTCGACGTTCGGTTCCCCGTCCTTGAACTTCCAACCCCGTCTCTCCGCCAATCTCTCCAGTATCTTGATGGGATCGCTTTCCTCTATGCCGTATACCCTCCTCGCAATACCGGGATTCGACTTGAGAGCCCTCTCGAGTAGGGATACGGCCACTTCCACGGGATTCTTCAGCTCCTCGGGAGGATAGCCTCTTATCGCCATCTCGAGCGGTCCACCCTCCACCGGGAGTATTCCAGGGGAGTCCAAGATGTAGAGGTTCCTGTCTATCCTGTACAGCTGGAAGTGACGCGTGTACCCCGGATTCCCGGGCACCGGGCTGGTTGAGGCGGAACTCCTCCCCTTGAGCACGTTGATTATCGAGCTCTTCCCCACCTTCGGAAAGCCCGCTATGAGGACCTTGGCCGGAAGCTCGGGGGCCTCCCTCTTAATGAACCTCCTCAACCTCATGGTGCCCAGTCTCTCGCGGGCGCTCACGTAGGTGGCCTTCAAACCCTCCCCCTCGAATATCCTCACCCACTGATCGAGCACCTCTCTGGGAACGAGGTCCGACTTGTTAATGGCCACGAGTATCTTCTTCCCCCTCTTCACAGCCATGTCCTCGAGTTTACGGCTCCTAGTCGTCCAGGGATCCCTGGAGTCCACCACCTCCAGCACCACATTGACCCTGTCCATCGCCTTGGCGATCTCCTTCCAACTGGCTACCTTCATCCCGTGTAATCGCATCAGCCCTTTATATTTACTTCCCCTCACGCGGTGGGAGGAAAGGTTAAGGGGTTCCCCCTGCTCCCTGTGGAGATGAAGTTCATCTACGATGACTCCATCGCCTCGTACGATTTCGGTCCGGACCACCCCTTCAGGGGAGATAGGTTTCCTTCGTTCGTGGAGTTCATCAAGGAGAGGGGCGAACCCTTCGATTTATCGGGGTACGTAGGTGATCCGCCCACTATCGAGGACCTGAGGGCCGTCCACGATGACGAGTACCTGGACTTCCTCAGGGCCAGGAGTAGGACAGGGCACGGCATGGTCTCCCTGGATACCCCAGCGTTCAGGGGGATGTGGGAGGCGGCCCTCAGCATGGTACACTCCTCCATGTCTGCTGTGAGGGTGGCTCTGAGGGAGGGGGCAGCGGCTGGGTTCGGAGGGGCTCACCACGCCAGCGTCAACTACGGGGGAGGTTTCTGCCTCCTGAACGACGTCGCCATCGCTGCAAGGTGGGCCCTGAGGAACGGTGTGGAGTCCGTTGCTATATTCGACCACGATGCCCATCACGGGAATGGAACGATGGAAATTTTCTATGAGGACGATACCGTCCTCTACGTGAGCCTGCACCAGGATCCGACCACCATCTACCCCGGTGTCGG
>WAOH01000017.1 GCA_015521385.1 Thermoproteota archaeon | reverse complement strand
GGCCAGCATCACAGCGAGATCGGTTCCGGGCTTTATGGGGATCCATTCGTCGGCCTTGGCTCCTAGCTTGCCCTGGAACGGGTTGAACACCACCACCTTGGCGTTGTTGTCGAACTTTGCCCTGACGGCCTGCCTGGCCGGCCCCTCCTTGCACCTGTCCAGCTGATCCCAGCCAAAGCTCAGGATATACTTCGCCCCCTCCAAGTTGGTCCAGAGGTTCCCCCCTATCAGGGCCTTCCTCGCCACGAAGTAGGTGATGAAGCACGTATCGTAGTGGGTCACTATGTTGGGCGAGCCAAGCATGCCCAGAAGCCTGGTGGCCCACCCGTACTCGCCGTGAGTGAATATGGCGAGCCTCTCACCGTACTTTCCGTTCTCAGTCACCTCCAGTATCTTGTCGACTATCGTATCAAGGGCCTCGTCCCAGCTTATTGGGACGAACCCTGGATCCATTCCTATCCCCTTCTGGGGGTTCGTCCTCTTGAGAGGGGTCTTAAGTCTGTCAGGATTGTAGAAGAATCCAAGGGATGCCTTTCCCTTCGGGCACAGGTGACCAGAGCTGTGGGGCTCGTTCGGATTGCCCTCTATGAAGATGGGCCTGTCTCCCTTCATCATGACCCTCATTCCGCACCCGAGCATGCATATCCCGCACGCGGAATACTTGTAGCCAGTGGCCTCATCCAGCTTGCTGCTGATTCTCTGCTCGGCCCTGAGTAATCTGAGCGGACTCAGGAGGGAGATCGCAGCCGCGGCCGTCAGAGCCTTTATGGCGTCCCTCTTACTGACCTTAACATCCTCCAGTAAACTCATCCATATCTCCCTCGCGCCTCCCTAGGAGGCGGCTCATATGAATACTTTGAAAGATATAAATATTTACACATTTATATGATAACAAAATTTTGCTTTTTATATAGAATTAGTATCTAAAATCGTTATATCTCAGTTAATTTTAAATAATTTTTACAGAAAATTTATTATAAGAAAAAAGAGCTCTAAGAAAAATTCTTCTAATTCAGAGAATAACGATCAAGCGCATCCGTTATTCTTGAAGGGAAATATCTCTGGACACCGATAACTCCTCGAAGTATAGGCCCCTGAGGAGAGATTCTAATATGAGATGTGAATTGTGAATCGATATTAATGTGTAACATGGAACTGATTGCTGGAAGGTCAAAGGTGTTTTCATACCTGAACAAAAGATGGACAGGATGAGGAGGACTACAGTTTGAAGCGCACCTTTGGGCAGAACAGCGGTTGGGGAGCGGAAATTCGTGGTCCTAAGCGAGAAGACCGATCCGTTTGTGGAGCTGTATGATGAGAAGGTCGTTAGCGTGTGAGCCACGGAGGCTGAACCCGAGAGGTGAGAGCCGGGCTTGTGAGTTCGCACAGGTAGTGAGAGTAGGCAGGTTCGGGTACATCGACGACGGCAAGGGGTTCTATCTTTAGGTAGCACCAAACATCCGATAACGGCTTCATAAGGGCGGATGTGCTGGGAAAAGAATATTTAGTAGATCCGAATGATACAAAGTGAATGAGGAAAGAAGAAGGGGAGTTTCTCAGGGAGAGAGCTGAGAAGTTCCTTGAGATGGGCAGAAGGCTCTTACAGGAGGGAGTCCTTGACCTAGCTGCCTTTCACTTCCACCAAGCTTCCGAGCTGATACTGAAGTATGCTCTCTTCCGGAGGACCGGTGACTACCCGAGGACCCATTCGATAAGGAGGCTGCTCAAGCTCCTCTCCAAGGCCACAGGGGACGAGGGAATAATGGAATTCCTCAGGGAGAATATAGACAGCCTGTCCAATCTGGAAAATGCTTACATGACCTCCAGGTACCTGCCAGCCGAGTTCTACAGGGAGGAGGTCGAGAGCATGATGGAGGTCGCACTCTCGATATTTGAGCTGGTGAGGAGGCATGTTTGAGCGCATAATAGATCTCGTGAGGGAAGAGGAGAAGTACAGAAGCGATCCCCTCAGGACAGCCAAGGCCGTCAAGAAGGTGGCGGAAAGGTTGCTGGGAGAGGTCAGGGTATACCTGTTCGGATCCGTTGTCGAGGGCGCCGATACACCATCCAGCGATGTGGATATCATGGTGGTGTCCAGCAGGACCCCCAGATCCGTGGGAGAGAGATCCAAGCTGGTAGCCGAGATCCTGAAGGAGGTTGGCGTGGATGCTCCCATCGAGGTGCACCTGCTCAGACCGGAGGAGGAAAAATGGTATCTGAGATTCGTGAAGAAGAGGGTGGAGGTGAAATAGACTGAGCGGGTTCGGGGAACTGCAGGGAAATGGGAGGAATAACGTATTTCCCGCATAGCTTGGGCTTATTCCTCACCTAAAAGGGAAATCAGCCTGTTGAACAGGCTCTCCGCCCTGGCCACTATCCTCCTGGCCTCTTCCCTGCCGAACACCTTATCCCTGTGATCTGCCTCCTTCCTCCTCTCAAAGAGGTACAGGTACTCCAGCCTCACCTGATCTCCCAACTTCTTGCCCAGGGCATTCGCTATCTTATCGTCCCTCCTTGTCCTGAGTCCCTTGAGGTAGGTCTCGGACAGCATTCTGACGGAAAAGTAGGCCGCACTCACGGCCTTGTCGTAGCATCCGTTCTCGAGATCCACCTTAGCCTGTTTCATCAGCCTCATGGCCTTGTTAACAGACAACCTCGTATCCCCCGAAGCCCTCTATGATCCTCCTCTCGTTGGGGGTCACTATCAGGGGAGATATCACGCCCTCCATCCCGGCGGATCTCTCAGCATCGACTACGGACCTCAGGATTTCCTCGACGGTCCTGTCGTCGTCCCCCTCGCATATTATCAGGATGTTGGAATCGTATACCCTGTCCCTCGGGGACTTTAGCGCGACCATCTTCGAGCCGGGAACCCTCTCCCTCAAGTTAATGCACAGCTCCTTCACCAGAGAGGACCATACGTCCTCGTCCATCTGGGGGGTCTCGTACGCCTCGAAGCCCTCTATGACCCTCCTCTCGTTGGGGGTCACTATCAGGGGAGATATCACGCCCTCCATCCCGGCGGATCTCTCAGCATCGACCACGGACTCCATCACGGACCTCACAACGGCGTCGTCATCCCTCTCCACGACGATCAGCACGTTAGAGCCGTAAAGCTCGTCGTCGGGTGAAGCCAGGGCCACTATCCTGACTAGGGCATCCCCTAGCCTTGACAGTAGTGCCTCCTTGATCCTCTCCACGAGCTCTATCCATCTCCTATCTGCTCTGAGATCTATCACGTAGGCGGGCATTCTAGGTAAATCCCGGTAAGCCTTTAAAACTGGTTGCGTTTCGGGGCTGTCGTCACATGGGAAGATCCCAAGGTGCGGGTTCTGGAATTGGAACTTAATTGGAGAGGGACAGATCACCCGTATCCGAAGTAATCCATATTGAGGAGGATGCACGCTCATTGCTGAACTGGGAACTCTCCGGGGCCGCGCCCATCTCGTTCACTGCGGGCCTATCCCCAAGAGGTCGTCCGATCGACCCCTTTAAAAGCTCCGAGAGCCTCCTTACCCCGATGGGCTGGGAGACTGACAGGGTCCTCGTGCTCGGACACAGGGGTTACAGCGCTCTGTATCCCGAGAACACGCTGCTGGCCTTCGAGGAGGCAGTCAGGACAGGCGCCGACGGTGTTGAGCTAGATGTGAGGCTGACTCTAGATGGAGAGGCCGTGGTGATTCACGACGAATCCCTGGACAGGACATCCGACATGTCGGGGCTCGTGAGCGAGCTCACGCTCCCAGAGATCAGGAAGGCAGACCTAGGGATGGGTCAGCGAATCCCCACGCTGGAGGAAGTCCTCTCAGAGGTGGAGGGCCTGGTGAACGTGGAGATAAAGGAGGAGAGGGCAGTTGATAGGTGTGTCCGCGTGGTGAGGGAGACGGATTCCTCCGAGAGGGTTCTGTACTCCTCCTTCAACGTCAACATCCTGAGGAAGGTGAGATTCATGGATTCCGAGGCCAGACTGGGCTTGCTCATTGACAGTGAGGAGATGCTGGCCGAGATCCCATCGCTAGCGGCGGAGCTGGGGCTCTTCTCGGTGAACGCCCCGGTGGAAGGGGTTGACCTGCTGGGCATCGAGGGCTTCGCCGCTGCGTCGGAGATGCTCAGGAGATCGGGGCTCAGGCTGATCCTGTGGGCCCTCAGCGATGACCGCCTGCACCAGCTGCTGCCCGAGCTGGCCGGCACTTTCGACGCGGTTATCACGGACGACCCGCCCAGAGCTCTGAAGCTGCTAACGAGTATGGGCCCTGAGGTAATTAGAATGAAGGTAGCCGTGGTGGGAGCGGGCATAGTGGGGGCCAGCATCGCTAGGG
>WAOH01000016.1 GCA_015521385.1 Thermoproteota archaeon | reverse complement strand
CCCTCAGGCTCTTGGAGGAAGTGCAACCTGATGTAGTGAATCTGAGCAGATTTGGACCTAGGCCGAAGACGAAGGCGGCCCTGTTACCCCAGCTGCCGGCTGGTGTGATCAAGAGGAGGAGCAAGGAGGCGGCCGAATTAATAGAGAAAATAAAGGAAAAGAGGAACGAAAGGTTCTTGGGAAAGGAAATGGTGGTGCTCGCTTCTGAGGTCACACCAAAGGGAACCCAAGGTAGGACTCCCTCCTACAAGCCCGTTGCCTTAGGCGAGGTGGAGCCAGGATACTTCTATGAAGTGGTCATCGAGGACTTCAAGGGCAACTACTTGGTGGGGCGAGTCATTAGGAGGCTCGGGAGAGCAGGGATAGCGTCGAACATCGGAGTCGAAGAGTGCATACCTAGGTAGAACCCGCTAGAAAAAGGAGGGTAAGAGGGTGTGATTAGGATCTATCCAACCCACTCTTCACTTCCACCGCGTTCTGCTGCTTCGGCTTGAACAGCTTGACTAGGGCCTTGTAAACGTTCCAAGCCCATGTCTCATCCGAGAAACCCACCACGTTGACGGTAGCGTAGGAGTGCTCCGGCCAAGTGTGTATCGCCACGTAGCCCTTCCTCATCATGAGGAAGCCACTAACACCGTACGGCTCGAATTCGTGCACGTGCACATGTACACTCTCCTCTCCAACCTCGTCGGCCAACCTCCTCAGCATCTCCTCCATGAGGGAGGGGGAGTCCAAGACATCTCTATCCTCAACATCGTAGAGCTCCGCGATCACCTGCGTTTCCTTAGGTCTCACTTCAGAGTTCATAACTCTCTCCCGGTTTCAGAGTTACCACTTCGCAATCAATCCCTCTCTCCCTGAGCAGCTCCCTCAGCTCTTCCGGTTTACCCTTGAGGACGGGGAATGTCTCGTAATGCATTGGAACGACCTTCTTCACCCCTAGGAGTTCGATAGCCTTGGCCGCCTCTAAGGGCCCCATCACGAAGTGACCACCTATCGGCAGCAGTGCCAGATCGGGCCTATACAGCTCGCCTATCAACTTCATGTCATAGAAGACGCCAGTATCTCCGGCGTGATATATTCTCTTCCCATCTAGTTCAATGACGACTCCCGTAGGTGCCCCTATTGGGCTGCTGTGCGTGGCCGTCGTCAGGGCTATCTTCACACCATCAACCTCGAAGAAGCCCCCTATGTTGGCTCCCACGGTCTTCTCGACACCCCTATTTCCGGCTTCCATGGCTATCTCGTAAATGCTCACAATCGTTCCCCCATGCGACTTGGCCAGCTTCACGGCATCGTCGAGCCCATGGTCCCCATGCGCGTGCGTTATCACGTAAATGTCGGCTCCTTTGCACTGATCTATAGATATGGGCGATTGAGGATTCCCCTCTATCCATGGATCTATGAGGACCCTCTTGCTACCCTCAAGCAGGAATGCCGAGTGCCCCAAGAATGTGACCTTGACCATTCTACCACCCCACAGGATATCTAACGGAAAGAGATAACCCTTACCCCCTCCCGCCCATCGCGCGCCTCAATCTCTCCAATATACCCCCTCCTCTACTCCTCTTCCTCCTATCACCCTTGGAGAGGGCCATGAGGATCTTCGTCCTTATGGAACTCCGCTTCTCGATCCCCAGCATTCCGGCTAGGAAGGAAAATACATCGTCTCTGGAAGCGCTCTTTGAGAGCGAGGTCACTAGGGCCTCCCTGACCTTAGGCGATGGATCGTCCCTGAAGATCCTGAGCTGGTCTAATGAGACCATACCTTCATCGAAGAGCTTGGATACGCACTTGAGATACGCCAGTCTCAAGTCGGGATTGGGGTCCTCTGCCCAGTCTCTCAGCGATTCAGCGACCTCCTCGTCACATATCTCCCGTAGGATGAGTATCGCGAGATCCCTAAGAGGACCCCCGGCTATCTCCTCTCTTAAGGTATCTAGGAGAACCTCTCTCGCTACCTGTTCCCTGACGTATCTCTCGAGGACATCAGCCAATCTGAGCATCCGGGAGACCACGTACTTGTCGCAGACCCCTTCCTCCTCACATTCTCTTATAATCTTCAGAATAACATCTATCCTATTATCTAAATCTCCAGATAACAAGTGTGAAATTGAATTATACAACACTTGAACGTAGTGCTCAAACCTTTCTGAAGCCATCTGGCCTAACTGGCGCAAGCGTTTATTATAAGCGACTCCCACTATCCAACGGTGATAAAAGGTGGTCGTAGAAATACCAGCGCCGCGGTTCATTGAGGTGGACGATAGGAAGATCGCAATAGGTGGTCCGCGGCCGAAACTCAGGGAAGGGGAGAAGTTACTCAGGCACACCTCATCGGTTTGTCCCGTGTGCTACAGGCTGCTTCCTGCGATCATATTCGAGAGGGATGGAGCGGTTTACATAAGGAAGGAGTGTCCGGAGCATGGTGAGTTCGAGGATCTCTATTGGGGAGACGCCGAGATGTTCAAGAGGGCCATGGAGTTCGAGGTCCCTGGGAGGGGGATATATCCGCCTCATACCGATCTCATGGCCCCGTGTCCCTTCTCCTGCGGGGTCTGCCCCGCCCACCAGAATACGACGGCATTGGCCAACTTGGTGGTAACGAACAGGTGTAATCTCGACTGCTGGTACTGCTTCTTCTACGCCGAGAAGGCTGGTTATGTCTACGAACCCAGTTTGGAGGAGATAGACAGGATGGTCGACCTCCTCATAAGGGAGAAGCCAGCTCACGGTAACGCCATCCAGATCACCGGCGGAGAGCCGACCCTGAGGGACGATCTGGTCGACATAGTCAAGCTTCTGAGGAGGAAAGGCATCACCCATATCCAGCTCAACACTCAGGGAATCATATTCGTTGAGAGGCCGGAGCTCATGAGGGAGTTGAGGGAGGCGGGAGTCAACACCATTTACATGAGCTTCGACGGCGTCACTCCGGAAGCCAACCCGAAGAATCACTGGGAGATCCCATACATATTGGAGGCAGCTAGGAAGGCGAGCATGACGAGCTTAGTGCTCGTCCCAACGGTAATCAAGGGTATAAATGATCACGAGGTCGGCGACATAGTGAGGTTCGCCGCCTACAACATCGATGTCGTCAGGGGGGTGAACTTCCAACCGGTCTCCCTCACTGGCCAGATGCCCAAGGCCGAGAGGGAGAAATACAGGATAACAATTCCTGACGTCATAAGGAGGATAGAGGAACAAACTGACGGGCAGATATACAGGGAGGCTTGGTACCCGGTTCCGTTTACCGTAGCTGTGAGCGAGTTTGTTGAGGCCGTCACCGGCGAGCCCAAGCTCATGATGACCAATCACCCGGCTTGCGGGATGGCTACTTACGTCTTCCCCGTATTCGAGAGGATCGATGGGAGAAAGAGAGTAACCAAATTCATACCGATAACTGACTTCGTCGATGTGGACGGCTTCTACCGCTTCCTCAAGGAGAAAGCTAGGGAGATCAAGGAGGAGCACAAGAACAGGTGGCTCACCCTCCTCAAGGTTGTTGCAAAGCTCCCCAGTTTCATAGAAAGGGACAAGCAGCCCCCAGGCGTAAACCTCATCGGAATACTCAGGAAGATTATACTGCAGAGGAGCTACAAGGCGTTGGGAGAGTTCCACTACAAATCACTCTTCCTCGGGATGATGCACTTCATGGACCTGTACAACTACGATGTCCAGAGGGTCATGAGGTGCGACATACACTACCTCTCCCCCGACGGCAGGGTCATACCCTTCTGCACTTACAACGTGCTCTCCGATCTCTACAGGGACAAGATAATCAAGGAGCATTCCATGAGCTTCGAGGAATACGAGAGGAAATACGGCAAGGGGCTCATCGGCGCCGAGAGCAAATATAGGAGGGACATTCCCAAGCTCGAGAACTCCGAGATATACGTGAAGACCTACGAACCCTTCTTCCACAAATTCAGGAGGCTCCCCTCCATAGTGAAGGGATCCCAGTGAGTTAAATTGTACGACGTAGCTGTGGTGGGAGCCGGCCCCACCGGGGCCGCCCTATCATATTTCCTGTCATCTAAAGGGCTGAGGGTCCTAGTTATAGAGAAGGACCCGCGACCCGGGATGAGGACCATTTGCGGCGAGTACCTACCGGATCCTAGATCACTGGGGTTGGAAGGAGAGATAGCCTCCGCGTATATGAGCTTCTTCAAACCTTTCATCGTGCACAGGATGGAGAGAATCACGATGGAGATTGGAGACAGAGAGTTCACGACCAATTACACAGGGTACTCCGTTGACAGGAGGGAGATGGTGACTTCCAGGCTTGAAGAGTCTGTGGTGGAAGGTTCCACACTGAGAACCAAGGAGGCCTTCATCACGGCCCGACTCTCTGGAGATGCCTACGAGGTGAGGACATCCAAGGACAGGTACAGGGCGAGGTATCTGGTGGGGGCCGATGGATTCGACAGCAGGGTCGCCAAATTGATCAACGGAAGCACAACGATCAAGTGCGACGACCTAGCACTGGCATTCTCCTCGGAGGTCAGGATAGAGGTAGAGGAGCCTGATGTGATGAGGCTGGTGATAAACGAATCCCTAGCCCCTGGTACCTACGCCTGGGTGATCCCCCGATCAGAAGGCATCGCGAACGTGGGTGTTGGCGTCAGACTCAACATGATGAACGGGTTCGATCCTGAGAGAGCCCTCGAAAAGCACCTCGCTAGGCTGGGTGCGGCCGCTATCAAACCCAAACTGAGGGGTAGGTACGTCCCAGCGGGGGGAATGGTAGGCAAGCTTCACGAGGGAGGGATATTCTTGGCAGGGGACGCGGCCGGCATGACGATCCCTTCCAATGGTGGGGGTATGCACACGGGGATAATAGCCGCATACCTTCTCGCTAAATCGTTGGCAGATGGAAATCCAAGGAGCTACATTTCCTCCGTAAATAGGATAATTAGGCCGATGGTGGAAACTGGCCTGACCCACAGGAGGGCCGCTGACTTCCTGCTAAAGACCGGCCTCCTGTGGAAGACAGTGAGATTCCTGCCCCGCTCTCTGATCGAGGAGGTCATCAGAATGGAGCGTGGACCCTACTATCCACTGCTCAAACTCCTCTCCTCGCTCTACGGTTTGGTGAGGGGCAAAGTCGGTAACTATCCAGCCTGTAAGTGGGGTTCTCGCACTCATCACACGCTAGAACGAAGTCGAACTCATTGGAGTATACCAGCGAGTCCTCGATCGACGTGATCACCGCTCCTCCCTTACCTAATGAGGAGACGAGCCACCTGATCTCATCCCTTATCTGGTGAGGTACTCTCTCCTCTGTTAATGGGCTGAGAAGAGGGGCGATCACGACGAAATCCCTCCTCTCATAGGCAGCTGATTGAAGCAGGACCATCAAGGAGATCGCGTCTTTACCCGCCGCAGACAGCCTCGAAGCATCGATTATCAGGACACCAGCCACCTCCGGCAAGGCCTCGTGTAGCGGAGATCCTCCTTCCCCGAATAACTGCAGTAGCAAGGATCTACCAGGCTCCGGGATCCTAACGTCCTCCAGAAGCGAGGTATCACCGGTCTTCAGGACCTCCGCTATCAATGACGGGTTCACGCCGCTCATGTAGGAGAGGAGGAGGGATGCAGTCATGTAATAGGACGGTCCTAGGCTACCTGCGTGACCAAACCAGAGCTCCTCTGGCCTAGCTATCTTAACCTCAGCGTCCTTCAGTCTCTCAACGGCGTCGCCCAACCAGTCAACCAACACTACCCTCCTGTTGGCTGAGAGGAGGGAGGCCATGGACACAGCTAAGGAGCTGGCCAGGCCTATGGACTCGCAAACCACCAACACGGACCTGAACGAGAGGGACAGCAGATCAGGCTGATCCTGCTGCGAGGCACCCCTTCCATCACCTCCACGGGACATCGCAGAGACGAAGCTGAGCAGGAGCAAGGGAGGGAAGAGGAGGGATCCCAGTACCGTGGGGATGTAGTACCTCAAGTCGACGCTGCTCTTGATTCTGAGACCCAAGTAGAAGAGGGCACCAGCTAGTGATACGTTAATTAGCCTGCTAGGCACCCTTATCGGCCAGATCCGTGCGATCTCCACCAGTAAGAACAAGAACCCGACCATCAGGAGTAGGATAGACAGTACATCCCTCGGTTCCTTGAAGGCCCTCTTGAGGAGGGAGAGTAAGGAGATCAAATCCCCAGCTCTCCCAAATCGGACAGCAATCGCTCTAGGGATCTCAGCTTCTCTAGGAGGTATCTCATTTCGGCCCGGTGGATGGCCACCATCTGCCCCTCCATGGATTCCGTGCCCAGCAGAAAGCCTTCCACTCCAGCGGATAGCGCCCCGCGTATGAGATCGACGGGAGGAACCTCCTCCTTTAGGTCCACCATGAGGTGATTGAAGCGGGAGGCCATCGAGAGGGCCGCGTCGAACCCCTCGAGATCCACGGGCAACACGGCACCGTCGTAAATGTCAGACAGTTCGCCGGACGCCAGCACCAACTCGGCTTTCCCGAGGTAGATGAGGAACTCCGAGTTTGGAGAAGAGGCGGCAATCGAGAACAGCTTCTCCTTAGCTTCCTTTGAGCTGTCCGCTTCTACCACCACCTTAACCTCGCCCAGATCCCCTATCTTCGTGGGATCTCTAAGGAAGACGAGACGCTCGCCGTGCCCCTGCTCGCCCAGTTCCGTTAATTCCACGATCCTGCCATCCACCAGCCCTTCGGGCAGCTCTACGGTGGATCTGACGTAGATCTTAGAGGCGGCTAAAGCCATGGATGGGAGCGCCACCCCCTTAACAGGCTTAGCTATCTCCACCTCCCTTAACTCCCTCTTGACCTTCTCCTCCCTGAGCTCCTTGGTCTCCTTCCTCTCCTCTAGCCAGCCCATGACTTTCCTCTCCAGAGGCTTGATAGGAGGTCTCTCCGGCTCTTTATGGGCCTGTATCACGAAGAGAGAATCGGTACCCTCCTGAATTATCCACTCCACTAGGGTGGGAGTTCCTAGGATCAGTGAGAGATCAGAGGAGGTCCTGACTATCCCTTCTATCTCATTCCCCTTCACCGATGGTTCCATCCACAGGTGATGGGGGACTTCCACCTCGCGCACGCCCTGGGGGCTGGGCACGAGCTTTACCTTCTTCTCGCTTAGCTCACTCTCCACTATCTCCATCAGGTCCATGCCGATCCTGAACCTGTCCTTGGGAACCCCATTCATGGCACCCCAAGTGGACTCGATCAGCACCTCGTTCCTCCTCCTGGCGGGACAGCAGATGGCGATCCCGCTCGATCTCGGGAAGATGACCCTCTGGATCATTACAGCTAGATCAAGGTCCTCAGGATACACCCCGAGGTCCATCATCCTCGCTATCGCTCTCATCGAGAAGGAACCGCCCAGCACCCTCTGTATGGACCTCACTATACCCTTCTTCGTGGGCTCGTCGTACCACACGCCCATCCTGCCCTTGAGATCCCCATCTACCAGCTCGGACGCGTAGGGGGAGGGCCTGGCCACAATCATCTTCTCGACATTGCCGGCGATAGAATCCATTATCCCATCCAGGAGGTCCTCCGGAATTGATAGCGAGTTTATCTTGGATCTAATCTCCCTTTCAAGCTCGAAGGCCCTCTCAGGGCTTTCTGAATCTAGTATCGCCCTGGATAATTTGAAGACGTCATGCCTGATTCCCGATTCCGACATCAGCTGAGAGATCACATCGCTGGGTATGATGACGGTGAACGGGACCCTGGCTCCGGTCGCCTTCACCTTGGAAAGGTTCCAAGCCTTCAGCCCCACTTCCATCTCGGTATGCTTGTGAACCTCATCCAGACTTATGAGCAAGGCATCACCTCCACCTGAGCTCAATACGATCACCCACATCTACCCCGAGGAAACTGGCGGCATTTCCCCTGGCTAACGAGAGCTCCAACAGGTCCGTACTCCCCCTTATCATCAGGAGGCCCCTCCCCCCGTAATGGGTGGACCTCACCGCCCTAGCCCAAGAGCGCGGGGTGATCACCTCGACCTCGTCGGGGCCCACCCTATTCCATCTCACGTTAGTTACAACGTTTCCGAAACCATCCACGTTCAGCACCTCTCCCCTGAGGTAACAATCCCCCTCCTCCACCTTCCACAGGTCCAAGACCTCCATGGATCTCTTCTTAAATCCCAGATCGTCCGGGGACTTACCACACGCCAGCATCGCGGAGACGGGGGCGAAGACATCCCTTCCATCGAACGTACCGGTCCTCCTCTCAGCCAATCCGGTTCCCCTCACGTCTATCTTGAAGACCTCGTACTCTCCCATTTCCTGAACTACGGGCCAGAAGAGACCGTTGTCAGGACCTACGAAGGTGAGATGACCGGCTCTCACTATTATAGGATCCCTGGCAGTTCCCACTCCCGGATCCACCACCCCCAAGATGACGGATCCCCTCTCTACCCACCTATAGGCCTGCCAGAGGACGAAGGCCCCGTGTTTCACGTTGAACTTCCTGACCCCGTGGGATATGTCGATCAGATCGACCCTAGGACAAATGGCGCGGATGACTCCCTTCATTGCCCCGACGTAGTAGTCCTCGGTACCGAAATCGGTGATTAGGTATATCGAGGTCATCAACTAGAGTGGATGCCATCCTTTTTAATTATGACATGAATGGACGGATTGCTATGAGCCCAAAGGGTCTGCTGTTCTGGCTTACTGGGTCACTGATGATTCTCCTGTCTTTGCTGATGCTGATTATCGACGAACCCACCCTCCTACTGGTGCTGAGGGTTCTCTCGTTCATCTTCCTACTAGGGATCGGAGCCCTGCTGCTCATAATCGCTAAGAAGCTGCTTACCCTCTCCCCGCCTCCTCCCGCCGCTTGAGCTCGACCCTGTGCAGGGTCTCGTATATGGGCCCCTTCGGGGTGAGGGTGCTCTTCTTGAGCCTGACTTCCTCGACGCTCATAATTCCCACATCGACATCCGATATCCTCCTTATTACCTCGGGCAGATCACCCGAGTAACCCTTGACCCTGGCAACGGTCAGATGAGGTTCGAAACCCTTGGTCTCCCTCTTAAAACCGAGTTTGGCCAGAGACCTATCGAGCTCCTTCGCCATCTCTATGAAGATGTCCCTCCCTTCGTCC
>WAOH01000015.1 GCA_015521385.1 Thermoproteota archaeon | reverse complement strand
CAGGGTCCCCGTGGCCATAATCACGGTGGGAAGGCCCAAGGGATCCATCCTTACCACATCCCGCCTCAAGATGGAGTCCTTCATCTTCGAGGAGGAGCATGGCAGGCCCTTCCAGCACAGGACGGTGATGAAGGAGCTGATCAGACCGGGATGCTAGTGCGAGTCCGGATTCCCAGTGCGCTCCACTTCCCGAACGGTATCTCGAACTGGGAACCCCCTCGACCCATTACGGCTTTACCGATCCCGTGATCTTGGACACCGCTCCTCGTTACCCTCCAGCGCTTTCAGAATCATCCCCGTTGTAGGGGCTATCTCCTTCCCCCATCCAAGCCTGTGCAAGCGTTCTCGGTCCCAGAGATCTCCTTGGGTTCCACATCGATCCATCGAAACGTTCTTTATTTTGGGGTGTGGGTGCGCCGTGTGATGTCGGGAGAGGGCGCGAGGATCGGGGAAGAGAGCGAGGAGTACTACTACCTCTCCAAGCTGGAGAGGATGGTGGAGGAGGCCGTGGACTACGCCCTCTCCCGGTTGAGCCACAACGGGATGAAATTGAGCAGATCCGACGTTCCACGAACCTTTTTGAGGTGCATGTACCTCTTCACCACCGGCTTCGAGTTCGAGGACCTGGAGAGGCTTGACATAGTATACCTCGAGTTCTACAAGTTCTTCAAGAAGTATTTGGAGGAGAGGTGCTGGTTCATCATCTGGCGCCTGTTCGAGCTGAGGGGGATCAGGGTCAGGAGGTTCATCATAGCCGACAGGATGGGGGGAGAGGGGCTCCACGAGTTCCGCTACTACATGGGGAGGGACATAGACTGCATGATCGTGGTCGAGGGTGACCTGAAGAAGGCGAAGGGAGAGGCCATAAGGATAGAGGGGGAGGTCAACGGAGTGGTGGGGAACAGGCTCCAGAAGATAATACTGGAGGCTGGAACGATCTCTGAGGAGGAGCTGAAGAACTGCAAGACCTACGATCTGTTCGAGCTGGAGGTCTTCGACAGGGAGGAGGACGCGAGGCGATGGGGGGTCATCAGGGAGTATACCAGGGAGGACTACAGGAGGAAGATGGCCGGGATGACCTTCCTCGGCAGGCCCACCGACTGAAGGGCAGATACGCCCGGAGCACCGCACCTCCCCGTACGTGATGTTAGGTAGGGAGGGCGAACTCACCCGCCCGATCTCGCTTCACCGATCTAGGTTAGCTCTGAGGTTGAGAGATCCATTCCATTCCAAGCCAAGCAAAAAGGAGGGTTTAGAAGAGGATCGAGAAGAGGGCCCCCTCGCCATACGTCAGGTCCTTTATGGAGAACACACCCTTCAGCTTGCCCTCCTTGTCCACCACCACGAGGTGCCTTATCCCGTACTCGCTTAGGAGCCTAGCCGCCATGGCGACCGTGTCGTCCTCCCTCACCTTTATCACGTTCGTCCTCATCACCTCAGAGACCTTCGAGTTCTCCCTGCCCTCGCCGAACGCGTACGTTATGTCCCTCTCGGACAGAACACCCACCAGGTTTCCCTCCTCGTCGACCACAGGTAGGAAACCGATTCCGTGCTCCTTCATTAGCTTGGCCGCCTCTCTGAGGCTCGCATCTGGGGTTATGGTGATCGGCTCCTTCTTCAGGAAGTCCATCACCTTCTTCACTCCGAACTGCTCGCTCATGCTCTCACTCCCCTTACCCAGAAATTCTATTATTTAAGCTAGGGGGATTGAGTATCGAACTATAACCAAAAACTGTGTCACGAAATCGAATGAAAACGGCACAAGTTATTGACGCGCGTCACGTCAGTGGAGGGCCGAGAGCAGGGCCATCTCGGCGGCTCCCACCAAGGCACCTATGACGGCGTCGTTCAGGGCTATGTACCTGAGCTCCCCTCCGACGGCGTTCAGGAACATCCTCTCCAGCTCCTCGTCGCTCACCTCGTCGAACTTCCTCAGGATGAATTCTCTCACGCTCATGCCCTCGCTCATCTGGGTGAGGATGGTCGTGATGGCCGATGTCAGGGCCT
>WAOH01000014.1 GCA_015521385.1 Thermoproteota archaeon | reverse complement strand
TTCCAGGGTTGATCAGCACGACCTCACCCCTGAATTCGGTCCCGGGAGAGAAGGCCTCTACATACTGGACGGGCTCTTCGACCTCCCTGAGACGGATATTCGCGTCGTACAGCTTGATGCTGGAGCGCTCCCCTATCCTCGGTTTCCAACTTGGGTCCACCCCCCAAGGTGATGGATTGGAGTCAGTTACCGCGTCGGAGAACAGGGCTCTGGACATGTACCCCGGCCACCCGAACAGGGAGGAGGTCTTCCCTATATCCCGGTAGAGTGCAGTGAAGTAATGGGCAACGGCTCCCTTCAGGGTTGATCCGGGGATCACGTAGCCCTCGGCCGATCTGGAGTGCAGGATCAGCGGCCTTCCATTATGCACCGATACCATCCCGCTGCCGACATGTAGCATCGAACCATCAGCGACCCTCAGAGTGAATCGGATGACGCTGGATCTCCACACCGTGGAGTGAACTGTGGGGTTCGGGACCCTGCGCCTCCTAGTGCCACCGCTTACCCTTATCCACTTGGCTAGGGGCCTGCTCATCGTCTCAACCCCTCGAGAAGCGGTTGCAGGCACTCCCTAAGATCATCCCAGGGAATCTCGGCACCAGCGAAGATCCCCGTCTCTACTGTTTTACCTACTAGCTCGCAGTTCGAGAGTTTATCGCGAATCGAGATCCTACCGCCATTGACCTTCTCGACGGCGACCTCAACGTCCTTCTCCATCGCGTTCAGGCGTATGGTGAAGCTGGCCCGACCACCTTCGGGCGGAAGCGGTACGGTAACCAGTGGATCTTTGAACGAGATCCTCACGTGCCCGTAGCCCCTGCTCTTCGAGTGACCCATCCTGAAGACGCCTTGCTCAGCCAGGACTGCGATCGGATGGAGTAGAGCCAGGAACGATGGTGGGAGGTTCCTGAAGCTTATCGATCCCTCGAACCTAGCTCCCGGCTCGACGAACTCCTGCTTGAAGGGCCCGTGACTCACCGCCATCGTGGAGGGGTTCAGGGCGACATGTTCCCTCGTCCCTATCGTGAACTCACCGGAAACGGGTGCGTCTGTGAAGAGTAGCCTTGAACCATACGCCTGAGGCTTCGTGGTCCCCATCAGGTCCTCCACGATGGCTCCGAAACGTGGAATTCCCAGTCCTGAGAGGAACCTCTCCATTCCGCTCCTCACGAACCCCTTCATCGTCGATCCCGGTATCAGCGGCCTTCCCCTGGAGTCCCTGAGCAGCGGTATGTCTGGGGCTAGCGGGTTGAGCTCCTCCCTCCCGGATCCAATGGTGAGCGGTGAGAGGGCCTCAACCTCGTATTCGATCCTGCCGCTTATCACTATCTCCCTGAAGCCCCTAACCAGAGCCAACAGCCTTCACCTCCTCAAGGAGAGCCTGGAGGTCCTTCTTGACCCTCCTCCCCTCTATAAGGTCGCTGATCTCGGCCACCTCGATCTCCTCCAGACCGATCCTCACGTGCCCGTAGCCCCTGCTCTTCCAGCCACCAACGAAATCCTCTATGCCCTTGGACAGGAGCTCCAGCAGCTTGTAGAATATCAGGTTGGAGTGGGAGAAGTTGGGATCGGAGACCTCGTCGAAGATCATGTAGAAGGTGAACTTCGTGCTCTCCTCTCCCGCATGCTCCCTGACAGCTTCCACGTGTACCAGCATCCCCCTCTCCGCGGCATCCCTCTCCCTATCGATGGAGACGTGGGTCCTGACGAAAGTCCCCGCGCTCCTCGAGGGAATGGCGTCTGTGAACCTGACCCTAGAGGACAGGGAGACCTTCTTCCCTGCAAAGCCGAAGAGCTTGTCCAGCAGGCACAGCTCCCCTATACTCCTCTTCAGGCCCCTCTCTTCCTTGGGATCCTCGGCCACCGAGTCTATGCACCCACTGAGGTCAACGGTTTCGGAGCCGACTTGCAGTGAGTGGATTCCCGCGGCTTTCAACCCCAGGAGCGTCCTGGCCAGGAAGGACCTGAAGAAGCCCTTGAGGCTGGATCCGGGTATTATCGGCCTGCCGAGCGAGTCCCTCATCACGATCAGGTCGATGGGCGAGGTGGGATCCTTCCCCGCGCCTAGGTGGAGGGGCTCTTGGAGCTCGATCCCACACTTGGCCCATACCCTCCTCCTGAGGGTAAGTAATCCGGCCGGAGATACCACCAACATGCTCACCTCCCACCCTCGTAAACTACGTCCTCGAATCCCTTTCTCAGCGCGTTGTACATGTAGATAGATGCGATGAGAACCCTTTCCGCAAGCTCAGTCCTCGCGGACTCGTCTTTGGCCCTTGAGGACACCAATCTCAGGAGCTTCTCCACGAATCTGTAGAGGGGATCCCCTCTCCCTGCTCTCCTGGCCACGTATATCGCCTTCAGCTTAAAGAGGTCCCAGCTCCGCTTGCCTTTAGCCTCCTTTGCCGCTTCCAGCATGTTCCTGAGGTTGCTCGCAGAGATGGAGCGTCCTTCCTCCTCATCCTCTTCTTCCTCCGGAGGTATGTACAACCCCCTGAAG
>WAOH01000013.1 GCA_015521385.1 Thermoproteota archaeon | reverse complement strand
TCCCCTGGGGTAGCAACTAGGGGCGGGGGTCTCGCTCGTTGCCTGACTTAACAGGACACCTCACGGCACGAGCTGGCGACGGCCATGCACCACCCCTCAGCGCGTCAGGTAAGGTCTTCAGCCTGACCTTCATCCTGCTGTCGCCCCCGGTAAGATTCCCGGCGTTGAGTCCAATTGAGCCGCAGGCATTCACCCCTTGTGGTGCCCCCCCGTCAATTCCTTCAAGTTTCAGCCTTGCGGCCGTACTCCTCAGGCGGCCGGCTTAACGCCTTCGCTTCGACACCGGCCGAGGCCGAAACCTCGGCCGGCACCTAGCCGGCATCGTTTACGGCTGGGACTACCCGGGTATCTAATCCGGTTTGCTCCCCCAGCTTTCGTCCCTCACCGTCGGACGCGTTCCAGCCGAGCGCCTTCGCCACTGGTGGTCCTCCGGGGATCTACGCATTTTACCGCTATCCCCCGGAATACCCTCGGCCCCTCCCGCTCCCTAGCCCCGCAGTATCCCCGGCGGCCCACCGGTCTTCCGGTGGATTTAACCGGGGACTTACGGGGCCGGCTACGGACGCTTTAGGCCCAGTATGCGTGGGGACCCCTCGAGGAGCTGGTTTTACCGCGGCGGCTGGCACCAGCCTTACCCTCCCCTTCCTACCCCGGGCTGTTTACACCCGGGAACAGCCGCCCTCAGCGGGCGGCACTCGGGCTCACTCC
The DNA here is from genome assembly GCA_015521385.1 of Thermoproteota archaeon. Lineage (GTDB taxonomy): Archaea > Korarchaeota > Korarchaeia > Korarchaeales > Korarchaeaceae > Korarchaeum. The sequence continues at coordinate 10,381 of WAOH01000013.1, read as the reverse complement.
CTCACGCTTGCGCGCATTGGGGAAGTTTCGCGCCTGCTGCGCCCCGTAGGGCCTAGGCCCTTGTCTCAGTGCCCATCTCCGGGCTCCGGCTCCCACCGCCCGCACCCGTCTTAGGCTAGGTGGGCCGTTACCCCACCTACTACCTGATGGGCCACGGTCCCATCCTGGGGCCTCAGCGGGGCCATTCCCCCGCCTACTTTGGGGGTGGACCCATTCCAGGAATCCACCCCTATCCGGGATTAGCCTCAGTTTCCCGAGGTTATCCCGGTCCCCAGGGCAGGTTGACCGTGTATTACTGAGCCGTGCGCCGCCAGGGGCAAGGGCCCCCAGCCGACTCGCATGGCTTAGTCCGAGCCCGATAGGGGTCCCCTCCGGCAGGATCAACCGGTCTCGCATACGGCCGCAAGGCCTCCCAAAACCGCCACCCACCATTCGTGGGGACATCCGGACTCTCTTGAGCACGAGGGGTCTGACGTTTCCTCGTGCTCACATGACCGTACTCGACGTACTCCTGCTGTCGCCACGGTCGGAAAGACGATCCCTCACCCGATCGGGGTCTCCCCCTTCATCTCCTCGGGACCGCCACCGGGTCAACCGTGGCCAATCAGATTAGTGGTCACGTAGCTATATAAAGTTGACTGAGAAAGATTTATATGAGGAGAGCCTCCAGCACGGCTTTCGCCGTGTGGAGCCTGTTCTCCGCCTGCTCGAACGCTATTGAATGGGGCCCGTAGGCGACTTCTTCAGTAATCTCCTGTCCCAAGAACCAGGGCTGGCAGTGCATCACCTTCACATGGGGAGCAGCGTGGCTTAACAGCTTGGAATTCACCTGATAGGGTGGGAATACCTCCTTCCTCCTCTCTATGTCCTCCACACCCATGGAGAACCACGTGTCCGTGTAGATGACGTCCGCCCCTTCGACCGCTCCGACCGGGTCCTCGACTATCCTCAGGGTACCTCCCGTCTCCTCCATGATCTCCTCGACCTTAGACACTATGTCCCCGTCGGGCCAGTACTCCTGAGGCGCCCCCACGACGTAGTCGTACCCCACCAGCGCGGAGGCTATCATGAGGCTGTGGTTCGTGTTGGCCGCGCCGTCCCCCAGGAAGACGACCTTGAGCTTCCTCTCCCCGAAGAACTCCATCATGGTGAACACATCGGTTAGGGCTTGGAGCGGGTGGAACCTGTCGCTCAGCATGTTGATCACGGGTACATCGGCCCACTTCGCGAGCTCCTCGAGGGTGGAGTGGGACTTCACCCTGGCTGCTATCGCATTCACGAACCTGCTCAGCACCTGAGCCGTGTCCCTCAACGTCTCTCCCCTCGATACCTGAAGGCTGGACGTGGGGAGCTCCAAGAACACGCCTCCCAGATCGAAGGTGGCCACGGACATGGAGACCCTCGTCCTTGTGGACGGCTTCTCGAAGATACCGGCGACGTACTTGCCCTTCAAGGGGTTTCCCCTAGCAAGACCCCACTTGTGCTCCCTAGACCTGACGATCAGCGCCTTGAACTCCAAGGGCGTGAAATCCAGAAGGGTGAGGAAGTCCCTCCCCTTGAGCCTCCTCAGCACCGAGGCCATCGATCAACACCGAGATGAGGGGTCACGCGAGGATATAATCTATTGCCTCCTCGGGATCGAAATCCCTGAGATCGTTGAAGGACTGGCCGGTCCCTAGAAAGAGCACGGGCTTGCCGGAGTGGAGGGAAGCCACGAGCGGGGTGGCCAGGCCCGAGCCATCCACCTTGGTGACCACGAGGGCATCTATACCCACAGCCTCCTCGAAGGAATCGCACTGATTGAGTACGTCATTACCCGCCATGCCGTCCACCACCAGAACCTTGAGGTCCGGCTGGACGACCCTGACCACCTTCCTCAACTCCTCCGTGAGGTTCTTGTTCAGGTAGTTCCTACCGGCCGTGTCGATGAGGACGAACTCGTACCCCTTGGAGGAGGCCATGTTGAGGCCGTCGTAAGCAACGGCCGCGGGATCAGCGCCCCTCGGACCCTTGAACATGGGGACGCCAGCGGACCTGCAGTAGCCCTCGAGCTGATCGCCCGCCGCGGCCCTGTACGTGTCGGCCGAGATGACCAAGACCCTCTTCCCCCTCCCCTGCAGGTATTTGGCCATCTTGACTATACTCAGGGATTTTCCCACGCCGTTGAACCCGAAGAACACGACCTTATACAGAGCCCCTGCCCTGGCAACATCATCTAGGGTCATCCGGGGGGGAAGCAAGCCCTCTATCGCTGACCTGATCGCTCTCCTGACGATCTCCTTCGGATCTCCCTTGGTCTCAACGCCATCCAGCTTCCTAGCGACCTCCTCCCTGAGGCTGTCCACCAAGGAGGGGGGTATGCCTTGGGCCACTAGCTCCAGCTCCAAGGAGTCGAATACCTTGAAGACGTCCTTCCTGCTCCACCTCTTCCTGACTATTCCCCTAGAGGTCAGTTCGTCTATGAGCCTACCTAGCACGCCTCGAGGTCCCCCTCTGCAGGTTCTCTATCTCCAGCTGGACCTTGGTGAGGTTCATGCCAACCTCCTGGAGGCCCTTGTTCACCTCCTCCAACCTCTCCTGAGCCTGTTTTAACGCCTCCTCGGGCCCCATCTTCGCATATATGTTACCGCCCATGAGGACTAGCGTTTCCTTGGCCTTGACTCCGTCCACTAGGAGGGAGAGGAAGGACGAGACGGGTATTATCAGCGGACCGACTTCCTCGCCCTGCGCCTTGTTGAGGGCTTTGAGGGTCTCTATGGTCCTCTCCAAGTCGGTCTTGAGCAGGTTCAACCTGTTATACTCGTCCAACAGGTACCTGTAGAGCGTCTGGAGGAAGTTCAGGTCAGCGGCCCTTTCTTGACTCAATATTAGCACCTCACGGATAAGCTCATGGTTCTATATTAAGAGCTTCCGCCAGGTTCTCTATCTCCATGGGAGTGGTGGGATAGCCGACTAGGGCGCCGGATTCGCTGGCCACGAGGCCCAGCCTGATGTAACCGACGCCGTCATTAACCGTGCCCCTCAGGCATTCCACCCCCAGTATCTCGGAAGCTCCCCTCAGCTCAGCGTCGTCGGCTGAGGGGGAGATGAGGCATCCCCTGTTGTTCGCCACGACTAGGGAACCGACGACCGGGACGCCGCCTATCCTGCCCTTGACCACCTTAACACCGAGGAACTTGCTGAGGAGGTCCACCTCATCGTCGGTGAAGAGGGGATGGACCAAGGCCCCGTAGTCGTTCACAACTATATCGTTTCCCAGGGCCGTCAGCCTGGCCGATGGGAGGACGTGGACCTCCAGATCCAGACTCTCCCTTAGGTGCCTGATCTCGCTCTCCGATACTATAGGGGGAACCAGCAGCGACTTGCTGTTCCCGACCAGGAATAGGCCCAGCATCCTACTGTCGTAGGCAGAGGCCTCGACTATCCTCAGGCCTATCTCCCTCGCCTCGTCCCCTATCACCTGAGAAGAATTGGGCGGGGCCAGTAGGTAGGGGCCCACCGCCCTCAGGTAGACCCCCAAGTTGTAGCTCCCGAAGACCTTTACCCTAAAAACCACCATCTAAATCCCTAGGCCGGCCATATAATCGCGGTCTTCTCATCCTCGTCCAAAACCACGCGTACCCTCACTTTACCGGGAGGATTCCCAGCTCCCCTCGACCATAAGAGCTCGTTCAACTCAGGTCTGACCTTTATCTCGTACTCCTCGGGTATCTTCGCATGCCTCCTGACGAAGGCCTTGATGAACTTCACGGCCCTCGCTGCCCTCTTCTTGGGAGGGTATTTCGCCCTTATCAGGATACCCATATTGATGTTGAAGGCCACCTCCTTCACCTCGGCCATAGAGATCACCTCACAGCTGGAGCCTGCTCCTCCTCCAGTTCCTGAGGGGTCTGGCCCTGACCTTCCTGTTGGTTCTGGCGTAAACCCAGGCAGGGACCCTCTTGTTGCTCTTAAGGGCCCTAGCATATCTCAGCTTACTTCCTAGAGGCCTATGAGTCGCCATATCCATCACCCGATCACACTATCCTTATGTTGAAATCCCTCTTGGCCCTCTCCGACAACTGGGCCAGCAGGGCCTTTAACTCATCGTCGGTCAGTCTCCTAGCGAGCCGACCGGCGGTATACAGTTGAACCAAATATAACTTTACCTCATTGGCTAGGTCGGGTTTAACGAGCTCCACCCTCTTTAGCCTCTGCCAGGCCTCGTTGGTCAGGAGCTGTTTAACGAGCGCGTCTATCTTCTGGAGCTCCTTGGCCACTTCCTCCTCCTTGCTCTGCTTGGCGGCCATCTCGGCCATCAGCTTCTCCTGTATCTCCTTAAGCGTCTTATCCTCGGCACTCATGGCGCCTCCACCTTTCCTGGGACTATCTCCATCTCCCTGATTAGGTTAGCAGCCACCTTATCCAGTAGGGAGACGCCTTTGCTCGTGATCCTCCTGCCCCTCCTCTCGACCTTCTCCACTAGGCCAGCGGCCTCCAGCTGCTGGAGGATGAGCCTTATAACGTGCCCGCTTCCCTTTACGAACCTCTCAGGTCTCACTCCCCTGTCCTTCCTACCACCGTATTTCGTCCTGAGTCTCTCGACCCCGACTGGCCTGCCCCCTCTCATATAGAGGGTCCTGAGTATGGAGGCAGCCCTTATGTACCACCAGTCCTCCTGGACGGGCGGCCTCTCCTTATGCACCCCGGTCTTGGTATAGAAAGCCCACTCGGGCGGCTTTATGGATTCGAACTTTTTGAGCTCCTCCTTTAGGTGGTCTATCAGCAGATCGGCCCGTACATCCCTAGCTGTAGGCAAGCTCATCACCCTTTTTCTCCGTTAGACCTTCAACAAGCTACTGCAGCAGTGGCATATAAAACCATTAGGGAAGCAAGGGTCCACTGTGATACCCTGGAGCGATCCCCTCCTCACCGGTGCAAGACCCTCCTAGCTCTTTTCTCCCTCAAATAGGGGATTCTCCTTATACCACCGCATATCCTGCACCTGATCACCAAATGAGGGAACCTGCGACTCCTCACTCTTACATCGGCGTTTATCCCGGGGTAGAGGAAGGACCCGCACTCTTTGCAATATCTCCACCTCCACCTCCTTGGTATCTTCACCTTGGTCCTGAGGGCCAGCCTTCTAGCCAGCTCCCCGTACTGAAGTCCGAGTTTGGGCTCCTCGGGATACACCTCATCGGCCAGTCTGAGCAGCCGCGCTATCCTCTGCCTAGCTAGGTCCTTCTCCCTCTCTTTGGCCTTCCTCCTCATGCCCATACCTCTAGGTAGTATATGTAGGTCAGGATCATGGAGAGAGTCGTGGAAGATGATAGCACTCCTTTATAGAGGCTGAGCCTGCCCTTAGCGAGCGATCTGACCTCCTCAGATAGGGATCCTTGGGGGAACCCACCCACAATTACCGATAACTCCTCATGACCCGACATACCGCGTATGTAGACCAGGGGATCAAGGAACTCCCCATCCTCCTCCAGGAGCAGTGATTCGCCGGTTACTAGGGCACTCAGCCTCTCATGCACCTCCCATATGAGTGGCTCCCCATCTCGGGGCCCCACCCATCCTTCGCTGAGCAGCTTGCTCATCAGGCCGAGGAACCTTACGTAGTTACGGGGAGGCCTGATTTCCCTCGAGAAACGGAATATCCTGCCGTCCACGGTATGCATGTAGAAATCTACGCTTCCCATAAGGAAGAGGGGGTGATCGGTCACGGAGAGTATGGATCTATGCACTATATCCGGCCTGCCCTCCTTCGGCCCTACTTCGGCCCTAGCTTGGGGGGGCAGGGCCTGAATGTCCAGAACGTCATAGAATTTTCCATAAACTTTGGTGTATGACCTTTTTACCCTATCGTTTTTTAGATTTTCTGGAACCTTCGTTAACGATGATTCGACCAAGAATACCCTGACCATCTTCCTTCTCTGGGAACTAATGCTTAAATACACGATCGCCAGCTATAGAGCTGGCGGCCGTAGTCTAGCCTGGACAGGATGGGGGCCTGCCACGCCCCAGACCCGGGTTCAAATCCCGGCGGCCGCACCACTACTTGCCGGGGTGAGGTAGCCTGGTAACCTGGGGGCCTGTGGAGCCCTTAACCCGGGTTCAAATCCCGGCCCCGGCCCCATCCTGACCACACGCCGAGATCCATCGACCACAATTGAACGAGGTGCCAGCGTAGGGCGGGCAACGTTCTCGGAAGTTAGAGTTGGTGGACCCGCCGGGACTCGAACCCGGGACCTCCGGCTTGCAAAGCCGGCGCTCTACCATCTGAGCTACGGGCCCAATCGTAGGGAGCTACTGAAGGTTTAATAAACATTTCCCGCACCCGACCGGAGCTGTCACCGGTTAGGTGACCGATTCAATCAATCGCATGGAAGCGCATCGTCGAACCGTATGCCTTACTTTAAATAGGGAATTGTCACCATCCTAAGAGAGGAATCAAGAGCGAGAAGGGGATGTGTATTGAAGTCCATAGTGAGGTCTGCTACGCGCAGAGTTGAGGACGAGGTGCGGGAGATCCCCCAGAAGGTCTCCCCGGAAGATTCCGCTCTCAAGGACTTCGTGGAGAGGGTAAAAGCTAGGATAGTCATAATGGGCGTGGGTGGAGCCGGGAGCAATACCATCACCCGATTGAACGCTATAGGCGTGGATTCCGTGGAGACCGTGGCCGCCAACACCGACGCTCAGCACCTCCTGACCACCATAGCTGACAGGAAATTCCTACTGGGAAAGGAGTTATGCGGCGGGAACGGGTCCGGTGGTGACCCCCATATTGGAGAGGAGGCAGCTAGGGAGAGCATGGAGGAGCTGGAGCAGTTCCTCAGGGGCACCGATATCCTCTTCATAATGGCGGGACTGGGAGGGGGGACCGGCACCGGAGCCTCTCCCGTAATAGCCGAGGTCGGGAAGCGGGTCGGTGCTGTAGTGGTCTCCGTCGTCACACTTCCATTCTCGGCCGAGGGGACCAAGAAGAAGGAGATAGCCATGAAGGGGCTAGCCAAGCTGGCCGAGTCCTCAGACACCATAGTCGTGGTTAACAACGACAGGATACTGGATATAGCGAAGGAGCTTCCCCTGCACCAGGCGTTCTTCATCTCCGACGAGATCGTAGCGAGAGCCGTTAAGGGCATGGTGGAATTGGTGATGAAGCCCGGCCTGATAAACGTCGACTTAGCCGATCTCAGGAATGTCTTGGAGAACGGTGGTCCTGCGGTCCTCTCCTTCGGAGAGAGCGACGGGGAGAATAGGGCGATAGAGGCCGTTGAGGATGCCTTGGGGAATCCCTTACTCGAGGCCGATATCTCGGGAGGTAAGGCAGCCATAATAAACATCACATCGGGACCGGACTTCTCGCTCGAGGAGATGGAGCAGATAGTGGAGACCATAGTCGGATCGCTGGATCCCACCGCCAACGTCATATGGGGCGCCAGGATAGATGAGTCCCTGAAGGGAGTGGTCCAGGTCCTCTTGGTGGTTACTGGCGTTGCTTCTCCCAGCGTTGAAGCCGCCCTCCAGGGAGAGGTCGCTGAAGTGACGGCTGAGAGGGCTACTAGGGTTAGGGTAGAGAGGCCCACCGCTCCTAGGAGGATGGTCTCCGATAGAAGGACCGTACCGTTAGCTAGGGAAGTCAGGGAGCCGGAGAGAGATCTGGGTCTGGACGAGCTGTGAGGTGAGGGATGCCCATGCCCAAGAGGAGGGATCAGAAGAGCAAGCAGCCCGCTAAGACTAGGTCGGGACTGTGGGATTACATAGTCCAGACGCTGAAGGTAGCTGAAAAACCGAGCTGGGATGAGGTGTGGAGCACGTTCAAGGTGACCGTGACGGGCTTCCTGATAGTCGGAGTGATAGGCTTCCTGTTCCAGCTAACGGCGCTCTACCTAGTGGGTGGCTAGGATGGAGAGCCGACAATCTCAGGCACTCTTTTTTCCTGTTAGAATAGTGTCTGGAAAGGAAATAAATATAATACGGCTGCTTATGGCGAGGGTATCATCGACGGGAGCCAAGATAAAATCAATTCTCTTCATCCCCAAGTTCAAGGGATACCTCTTCGTCGAGTCGGACAGGGAGTACGAGGTGAGAAGGCTCATAAGGGGCCTTACCAAGGTTAAACTCGCATCAACGAGCCCCATTCCGCTTCAGGAGATAGAGAACCTGATTGCCTCAGAGACGGCCGCCATAGAGATAGAGCCCGGGGATATAGTGAAGATTATTAAAGGGAATTTCAAGGGCTATAGGGCCGTCGTGCTCTCGGTCCCTGAGGGTGGCAGGGGTAAAATGCTCACCCTGAAGTTGTTGGACATAGACAGGGACTGGGAGATAAAAATGCCCCTAGCAAACGTGAAACTGATAGAGAAGAAGGGAGAAGAGGCTGAGGGAGGTGCTCAGAGTGCCTAAGAAGGTAGTTAAGGTTATGATAGAGGGTGGGAAGGCCACACCCGGTCCTCCGCTGGGTCCTGCGCTGGGAGGCTTGGGCCTCAACATGGGACTGGTGGTCAAGGAGATAAACGACAAGACCAAGGAGTACGCGGGTATGAAGGTCCCGGTTGAGATAGAGATCGACTTGGAGACCAAGGAGTTCGAGGTCAGGGTAGGAACTCCCCCCACCTCCATGCTCATCCTCAGGGAATTGGGAGCGGAGAAGGGATCCTCCGATCCGGGCTCGAAGAGGATCGGAGACCTCAAGATGGATCAGGTGGTGAAGATAGCCAAGACCAAGCTTGAGAACGCTAACACGAGGAATCTCAAAAAGGTGGTGAAGCAGGTGCTGGGGACAGCTCTATCCATGGGCGTGACTGTGGAGGGGAAGGACCCCCGAGAGGTCCAGAGGGAGATAGATTCTGGGATTTGGGATGAGGTAATAGGTGGTTGAGAATGTCCCAGGTGTTGGTTGAAGACGAGGTATTGAAGGTAATCTCCGAGATGCTCGAGAAAAGCCCGAAGAGGAGGTTCACCGAGGCGGTGGATCTGGTGGTCCTCCTCAGGGGTATAGATCTCAAGAGGGATCCCAACGCGAAGATAAACGAGATAGTCGAGCTGCCTCATCCGCCCAAGAACAGACCAATTAAGGTGGCAGTGATAGGGAAGGGAGAGTTCGCGGTCAAGGCGAAGGAGGCGGGGGCAGACAGGGTAATCGAGCCGGAGGAGATAGAGGCACTGGCTGGTAACAAGAGGGCTCTGAAAAAACTGGCGAACGAGTACGACTTCTTCATAGCGCAGGCTGACATCCTGCCTAGGATAGTCAGGTATATAGGTCCCGTCTTCGGCCCCAGGAACAAGATGCCCGTGAATCTCCCTGCAGCAGCGGTATCCCAGCTTCCAGCCATGATAGAGAAGATGAGGAGGTCAGTGAGGATAAGGATGAAGGATCAGCCGGTGGTGCACGTTAAGGTGGGATCTAGGAACATGACTCCCGAGGAGCTGCTAGATAACATAAAGGCGGTGCTGTCGGTAATAGAGAGGAAGTACGAGGATCCCTCCAAGATAGCCAAAGTGTACGTCAAGACGACCATGGGCCCCGCATACGAGCTTCCGATATCCTATACCAAGAGAAGGAGGTGATCCCATGTCAACCGTCACGGGAGAGGTAAGGAGGAAGCAAAGCCCTCAGAGAGTAAGGAAAGCCAAGATGATGGAGAGGTTCATAGAGCTAGCTAAGGAGTACCCGACGATAATGCTGGCCGACTTCGCTAGAGTTCCAGCCGATCACTTCCAGCGAGTGAGGAAGGAGCTGGCTCCTGACATAAAGTTCTTCGTGATAAAGAAGAGACTGGCGCAGAAAGCCGCCGAGAGGATGGATAGGAAGGGTATACAGGAGCTGGTCAAGAGGATGCCGATGAGCTTGGTAGCCATCTTCAGCAGGAAGGATCCGTTCGAGACCTACAGGCTCGTAACCGAGAGGAAGGCGGAGGTCTTCATAAAGCCCGGCGATGTGGCCGAGGAGGACATAGTCATACCCAAGGGACCCACGGACATAGCTCCAGGACCCATTCTCACAGACTTGAGGGCCATGGGAATACCCACAAAGATACAGGGAGGTAAGATAGCCATATCGGAGGACTTCACGATACTCAAGAAGGGTGAAACGGCCTCCCCACAGGTAGCGGACCTGCTCAGGAACCTCAATATAAGGCCCCTGAAGGTCGGTTTCAGGGTAACTGCAGCCATAGATGAGGACGGGCTCCTCTACCTGCCGGAGCTCCTGTCGATCACCAGAGAGGACATAGTGGAGATGGTATCTAGGGCTCACTCCGCGGCTCTGAACTTGGCCCTGGAGATGGGTGAGATAAACAGGCATACGATAAGACCTCTCACCGAGAGGGCCGTCGCGAGGGCTCTCGCTCTCGCCTTGGAGGCAGCGTGGCGGAGCAAGGAGACCGTACCCCTG
>WAOH01000012.1 GCA_015521385.1 Thermoproteota archaeon | reverse complement strand
CGTTCAGCCTGGGGCTGAGGATGACCATCACGAACTTCCCTGGCCTGCCCAGATCTAGTATAAGCGCTAGTATCCCGATCAAGACCGAGATCAGGCCCGTAAGGGAGCCCCCAAGGACGAGCTTCCTAGAGGCCCCCCTCCTCCACGCCAGGTACGAGAAGAGGAAGGCCATGGCCCCTAGGCCACCCAGGAATAGGTAGAGGGCTATTAGATCCCCCCAGACAGACTGCCTCACAAGCTCGACACCCTTCTCAATCCCATTCATTCCTCCCCACCTCCCCACTTGGGCTTAACTACGTTGGGCACGTAGTACACCTTCGGCCCGGTGTTGTGCCAGGATCCTACTGGGACGGCTCCTGACGACACCAGCCTGCTGACCTCGCTCTCAGGATCGTCGAGGTCTCCGAATATCCTGGAGAAGGTAGGGCAGGCCTCTACGCAGGCCGGCTCGAGACCATCCTTTACCCTGTGGTAGCAGAATGTGCACTTATCGGGCGCCCCTAGGGATTCGTGCACGTACCTAGCGTTGAAGGGGCAGGCGACGATGCAGTACTTGCATCCTATGCAGAGGTCGTAATCTATCAGGATCACCCCGTCCTCGGTAACGTAGCTGGCCCCCGTCGGGCATACGCTGACGCAGGGCGGGTTCTCGCAGTGCCTGCATATCATGTGGTGGAAGAGGAGCCTTGTGTTCGGCTGGACACCCCTTTCAACTAAGTGGATGTCCGTCCTAGCCCCTAACTGCACCTCCGCTCCAAGCGCCCTCGAGTTCTCCTGGCTGCAGGCTGTCACGCAGGAGAAGCAGCCTATGCAGGTCCTGAGGTCTATTACCATACCGTACCTCACCAACGCCATCACCCCCTCACATCACCCTCCTCACCTTCACCACCACATCCTGGTCTGCCGATGAGCCGGAGGGATCGCTGTAGCTCACCCAGATGTGTTTTATCGCCCCGTCAGACGGGGCAAACATGTAGGACCTCATGTACTTGGAGTACTGGGACAGCCCGTGAGGGATGAAGACGCAATCCCGCCTTATCATCTCGGTCACATGAACCCTCCCCCTAACCCCCACCTTTGGCACTTCAACGAATTCTCCATCTCCCTTACTGTAGAAGGACCTGACAGGGTAAACGACGACCTCATCTCCCTCCGATACCCCCAGCTCGGAGGCGGTCTTGGGATGGATCCAGATCATGTTGGCCCTGTGCTTCATCAGTATCGTCCTTATCGTATCCACGTTAACGAGCTTGGTGTGCCTGTTCATCGCGAAAACGCTGGTGACGAGGACAAGCTCCCCAGCTCCCAACTCCTTGGCGGTGAACTCGTCCCTCCACCTTGGGAGGGGATCGTATCCCTTCTCCGCGAGCAGGGTCGGGTAAATTTCGATCCTCCCGCTTGGGGTCCCCAGCTGGGTCAGGGACTTCGGCTTCCACGGTATACTCACTATCTTCTGGCGCTTCAGGTCCTCCAGCGTGAGCTTCACCCCGTAGATCTCGGAATACCTCTTCACCTGCCTCTCCATGACCTCCTGCTTCGATAACACCATGCTCTCTGGCAGGTACTCGGCCTTCAGTTCCTCCTTGGATATCCCCAACTTCTCCCCGATCCTGTACGCCAGCTCCTTGAATATCGAGCTGTTACTTCTCGTGTTCGGGTATATGTCCTTCAGGCCCTCTTTGAAGTTCGCCCTAGCGTGGAAGTCTATAGACTTGGAGAAGCCTATCCCGCTGGACGTGTGGAAGGTCCTATCCGGGAGCACGAAGTCTGAGAGGGCTGCAACCTCGTCGGGATATATGTTTATGTTCACCACGATACCGCCATTCTCCACCACATGATTTATCGCCCGGACGGCGAGCTCCGAGTCCATGAAGGAGCTGAAGCTCTGGGCCGTTATCAGAAGGACCCTCACTGGATAGGGATCGTCGTTGAGTATGTTGTACCAAAGCTTCTGGTAGAGACCCTCCTTGGTGAATTTGAAGTATATGGGGAACTTCTCGCCCTCATCTATCCTCTTGCCCCTGTACTCCTCCGGAATCGGGTATAGCTCGGCCAGGCTCTTCCTAGCCTTCTTGCTCACGGCCTTTCCTATGGCCTTCTTGGCGGTCCTGTTGAAGACCCAGCCTCCCCTGACCTCCACATTCCCAGTGATAGCCATGAGGATGGTTGCGGCCTTGAGCCCCTCCACCCCCTGACCCCTGTTGGGACCGAGGCCACCGTCCCTCTTCCAGTACGGAATGCAGGCGGGCTTGATCCTAGCGAAATCCCTAGCGAGCTCTCTGATCCTCTCCGCCGGTACCCCGGAGATGGAAGATGCCCATTCCGGCGTTCTATCCCTTACGGCCTCCAGTATCGCCTTGAGCGCGGTCCTCACCCTAGCCCCGCCGAGTTCTCCCTCCCAGATCAGCGCGGGCCTCGAGGACTCCTCCTCTCGGATCACCTCTCCCCTGATCTCATCGTAGACTAGGTAGCTGTCTCCCTCCTTGACCGGAAGCCCGTCCTCTCCGATCAGATGGGGTGCATTGGTGTACTTCCTAGTGAACTCCTCATCGTAAAGCCCCTCGGTGAGCACGACGTTCAACATGGCGAGGAGGATGGCCGCGTCGGTTCCGGGCCTTATGGGCACCCACTCGTCGGCCAGATTGGCGGTCATCGATAGCCTCGGATCGAAGACGACGATCCTAGCTCCCTTCCTCTTGGCCTCCGCGAACATCCAAGGGAAGGGGTTCTTGGACTTCCCCGGCATGTCATGGCCGAAGCTTATGATCAGCTTGGAGTTCGCGAGATCGGGTAGAGCAAGGCTCCCTCCTAAGGATGCCTTGACGGTAACATCCCTCGTGCTGTGGCAGGTCGTGTGGTGTTTTATCACGTTCGGCGTCCCTATCAAGGAGGCGAGGTCGGATCCCTTACCGTGGCCTATGAAGACTATCGACTGGGGACCCTCCGTCCTTATGGCCTCTGCTATTTTATCGGCTATCGCGTCGAGGGCCTCGTCCCAGCTCACCTCAACCCATCCCGGATCCTCCACACCCACTATAGCGCCTTCAGAGTCTTTTATGAGAGATCTCTTGGGATTGGTCCTCTTGAGCGGAACCTTTAACCTGTCCGGATCGTAGAACATGTGAAAAGAGTTCCTGCCCTTGACGCACGGCTTTCCCCTAGAGACCGGGTCCCTAGGATCACCCTCTATCTTGAATATCCTCCCGTTCTCATCGAGCCTGGCCACCAAAACGCACTTGGCCCCGCAAACGCCGCACTCTAGGTACCTCCTCTCCTCGCCCTTTGCCTCGCCCGCGGCCGCCAAGGCTCTCCTGACGTCCTCAACCGGGCCCCTCTCTATCAAGAGTAGCGCGCCAGTGAGGCCCGCCAGCTTCAGGAAATCCTTCCTGCTGAGAGAGAGCATCAGATCACCTCTGAACGAACTTATTTATGTACCATTGTAATATTATAAACGTTGACACGTTAAGTCTTACTTCATGTGAGTTTCTATTGCTTAATTATTGTTATACAAAATCCTGTATGTTAAAAAGAGGGCTGACTGATCTCGCATGAGTACAATAAAACGTACCCTTTATATTGGATCTCAAGGACCGAGCTTGGTGCTATAGGGTTGGAAGGAGAGGAGGTCAAACCAGGCTCGGCTATTGCCATCCTCTCGTTCCTGATGACCTATCCCTCCGACGAGTTCAGGGAGAGGGTGGTGAGTATGGCCTCGAGCTCCCTGCTATCTAGGTCCCTTCTGGGGATGCTGGGAGAGGGCTTGGTGGGGAAGCTGAGGGAAGAGCTCCTGAGCCTATCTAGGGAAGAGGAGCTCATGAGGGCTAGGAGGGAGTATACCCGCCTCTTCATATCCTCCCTAGGCGGAACGCCCTGTCCCCCCTACGAGTCGGTACAGAGGACTGGGAGGAGGGAGGTTCTGAGGGAGGCTGGCTACTTGCTGGAGATGATGAGGAGGTGGGGGGTGAGAGTGAAGGAGAGCTTTGAGGACCTACCCGAGCATATCGCTGCAGAGCTATCCTTCCTCTCCTTCCTGATAACCACAGCCGAGTCTGGCGAGGGGGAGGAGGCGGAGAGGGCCCGGGAGGACCTCAGGACCATCTTGAGCAGGATGTTGGAGTGGGTCGGATCCCTCAGGGAGTGTGTCGAGAGGGAGAGCGAGGGGAGGCTCTACCCGCTGATCTTGAGGGCGGTGGAGGAGACCCTCAAAAGGGAGGCCCTCAGGTGGGGAATCCCCACTAGATCCTCCTAGTACGATCGCTTCCCTTAAGCTCCTGTGGAACATCTCGATGAGGTCGTAGAGTAAGATCGGGAAGGAGTGAATGAGGATATCAGGGCGACCTCGAACGCGATCCCTGACGCAAGCTCCTCTAGGACCCCTGGGACGGAGTACATCAGGAGGCTACGCGTGATCATGCGCGATTCCTAACAGGGTCAACGAAAGGAGGGGATCTGATCGGTCACTGGATACTAGTCTAGTACCGCGATTGTTCATAGACAAATTTCCCTAGAAGTTTTCCGGTCTCTCCACTGGCCTATCACTCAGTCCTGAGGATCACCTCACTCATAACTCTACTATCAAGTGGTATCAGTCCAGATACTTTACTACCGTCTAGAGAGGTCTCGTGAGGGTGATAATCGCTTAATAAGGGAGCTAGTCCTAGAGAGGATAGATGATAATTTCTCGAGAAATATACTTTGGGCTTTCTATGACATACCTTAGAGAGGCTGGCAGGAGCCTCCATGTAAGACTGTGCAATGGCGGCAGGGAAGATGATAACCAGCGTCGGACATGCCTATAAGATGACCTCCGCCCTCGTAAACAGATTCGGGATGTACGGGATCCTCGGTGGATGATTACAAGGGGTTGTTAGAATTAGAGGGCTAGATCATGAATAGGTTCAAGCGGTTTACGAAGGATTAAGAAGTCGTCTCTCAGATTTACACTTCAAACTATCTCTTCTTACCTACTTCCTTCTCTAGCTCCCTCTTCAAAGTGTCCCAAAGCCACTCGTTCTCCCTCATAGCTCCATCCAGATCTCTTTCTCCTCCTCCGTAAGTTCATTGGAGAGTAGTATTCTCCTCTCCATCCCAGTCACCAACCGATTTCCATGTAAAAAGGCTTAGTAAACCTTGAATGATAGGAGAGAGTGATCTCGTTCTCGTAGCGGTCGTACGGAGGTCACTCACAACCCTTCCGTTATGCGCAAGGGATTGGGGTTCCAACGTTGGGGGGTTACAAGGCTCACCGGAATCTTAGAGGGGAAAGCAACATTTGGCTAGAAGCTTTAGAGAGATCTCGCTCCTACCATTCCCTCGGATCGATTCTTCTCAACCCCTCTATCCTGTTATACGCCTCATCGAACGAAATTATGGTGGAATCCAGGCTCATCGATAATGCTGCATGCAGGGAATCGAAGAAGGAGAGACCGTATTTCCTCCTGATCCATGCAGCCCTCATCGCTTCCAGAGGAGTGAGATGAGTCGTTCGGCCGTTAAAGAGGGAAAGGAGAAGCCTCAGGTCCTCCTCCAATTCCAATTCCATCGATCTAGATCTGTAGATCAGAGACATCTCGATCAGGGCTACCGAGGAGAGGTAATAGCTCTCATCAGAAACCGCCACTTCTATAACGCGTGAAGCGACCTCATGATGCTTGTCGGATTTATTTATGAAGGCTAGGAGTACATCCAGCTCGATTAAGGGCATCAATTGGCGACCTCCTCATTCACCAGTCTCTCAGCGATCCTCTTAGCTTCTTCCCAGTTAAAGGGAAACCGCCTAGACCCTTTCAACTTTTTGAGGGCCTCTTTCGGATCATCCAATGGGATGAGCTCTATTTTTCCATCTCTAACGATGAGTAGGAACCTTCTAGATCCTATGGACTCTCTCAACCTCTTCGGAATAAGGACCCTCCCTCTGTCGTCCATCTCCACTATGTGGGCAGACATCAATATCTACCCACTCGTGGGAAATATAATGATTATCCCTACAAAAGGGAGCGCTGTCCCGCACGCTCGTTTGTGGAATAAATCTAGTTCTCCGAAGCGGTGCGCGATGTATTCTTCACTTTCAAATACGACAAAGCCAAACTTTTGTGTGCCTCTAAGTGATGTTGGAGTTTCAGGGCAGTAAGTATGGAAA
>WAOH01000011.1 GCA_015521385.1 Thermoproteota archaeon | reverse complement strand
GGTTTTGAGATCCATCTCGGTGTCGACATGGGACAGGTAGTGGACTTCCTGGCCGATCTGGGCGAGGCCATGGAGAGACACCTCTCCTCCGGCGGCATAGCCGTGCTGGTAGTGCTGCTCGCGTGGATCCACCACGGCCTCGCGGCGATATTCACTACCCTCCTCGTGTCCGCAGCTTACGTGAGGGGGAGGTACGGTCCGGCCGAGGTGGAGCGCAGGGAAGGGAACGGGGACTTCGCGCTCGTGGTGGGCGCCATACTCATTCTGGGGGGGATATACTGGCTCCTCAGGGAGATGTTCCCCCAGATAGAGGTGAGCTGGCCCGTCGCCCTCATACTCTTGGGAGCTCTCATGGTGCTGCTCGGCATGAGGGAGAGGTCCAGAGACTCGAGTCCAGTTTCCGGTGCCGACGGTGGAGCGGACTCTCATAACGGTGGGGAGGGAGGTGTCTCCGTTGAATAGGACGCTCCTCAATCTCGGGAAGCTCTTCCTCTTCGCGGGGGTGCTGGTCCTCTCCCTCCAGTACCTCCCCTGGTGGCAGATACCCGACTACGGAAAGGCCGCCCTGATCATCGGGATAGGGGTCGCTCTGCTGATACTCAGCTCGTTCATGAGGAGGGCCCCCCGAGAGAGGAGGGAGGCTGCCAAGGTACTCGTTACCGTGCTAGTTGCCCTCGCGCTGTCGGTGGTCCTGATGACGATACCCGTTTTCGTGGGGCCCAGCCTGGGCATGGAGTTCGCCGAGCCGGCTCCCCAGTCGTCAGTGACGCTGGTCAGCTTCAGGTGCAACGGAACCCTGAACCTGAACGTCACCGCGGTTCCGTTCCACGTTAGGGTGGTGAGGACCCAGGGAGCGGAGGTCAGGGCCGAGATGAGGGTACCGTCCAATCTAGTCGAGGACATAAGGAGGAGCATGGAGGTGACCTACAGGGTGAGTGAGCGGCTGGGTGAGCCCTCCTCCCTGACGATCTACACCGAGTACGAGAGGCCCCTCATCCTGATAGGTTTCCCCGTATCGAAGCCGGAGCTCCACCTCGAGGTGAGGATCCCTGAGAAGTGCAGGGTCGTATTCGCCCACGTGGAGTCCGTGAGCGGGGACGTGGAGGCGGACATGGACGGTATATTCGCCGACCTGAGGACTGTGAGCGGGGATGTGAGCGTGAGGGGGGCCTTCGCGAGCCTCTCAGTCGACTCTGTCAGCGGGGACGTGAACCTGAACGTGAGGATAGGGTACTCGGGAAGCGTCAACACGGTGAGCGGCGACATCATCGGGAAGGTGAACGCCTTCTACGGCGTCTACGCGAATATGGAGGGAACGAGGGGATTCTCCGCTACCACGACGAGCGGCGACGTGAGACTGGAGTTGGGAAGGGACGAGAAGGTGTACTTGGACGTGATGGCCGACACGACGAGTGGTAAGATTAGATTTGAGGACATCAGCCTCCTCTCCTCGGGTGTCTCGAGAAACGTCTCGGCAGTCACTGGTAGGGAGGCTCACGGGAGGGTCGGCAGCCCCGATCTGCACGAGTTCGCGGTGAGGGTCCACACGGTGAGCGGGGACATAACGCTGAGATACTACGGAGGGTGAGGATATGAAGGTACGGGTGGACCTAGTGGACGGTCTCCTCATGGTGGGGAGGACGGGGAACCACGCCGCCGCCTTCGACGCGCCCAAGGAGCAGGGAGGGGAAGGGGAGGCACCGAGCCCCATGCAGATGCTCCTCATGAGTGCTGGGGCATGTCTGGGCATGGACGTGGCCGCCATACTGAGGAAGAGCGGTCATGATTTCGAGAACCTCTCCGTCAGGGTGGAGGGGTTCCAGAGGGAGGAGCCACCGAGGGTCTTCGAGAGGATCCGGCTGCACCTGACGGTGTGGGGAGACGTGGACGAGGATGACGTGGCCGCCGCCATAAGGGTGGCGATCTCAAGGTACAGCTCGACCGTCATAACGCTAAGGAGAGCGGGTGTCGAGGTGGAGGTCTCCCACGAGGTCATAAGCCCATAACTTAAACATTTTTAAATTTTTGAAATCGTCTCGATCCGGTGTCGGCTTGACGGTCACCGTCGAGGAGCCTGAAAGGGCACAGCTTTCCCTGCTCAACAAGTACCTGACCCTGTGGATCTTCCTGGCCATGGTGGTCGGGGTTGGGTTGGGATACCTGTTCCCCGGTCTCGGAGAGGCCATAGGATCGCTCAGGGTCGGAACCACCTCTTTACCCATAGCTGTGGGACTCATCTGGATGATGTACCCTCCCCTAGCTAAGGTCAGGTACGAAGAGCTGGCCAAACTGACCAGATCCAAGGGCTCCAAGGAGATGCTCTCCCTCTCCCTGATCCTGAACTGGATTGTGGGGCCGCTCCTCATGTTCACCCTGGCCTGGCTCCTCCTCCCGGACCTGCCGGAGTATAGGTACGGGATAATACTCGTGGGCCTAGCTAGGTGCATCGCGATGGTCATCGTCTGGAACGACCTAGCCGGAGGAGACAGTGAGTGGGCCGCCATTCTCGTCGCTCTTAACTCCCTATTTCAGATATTCACGTATTCCCTTCTAGCCTATCTCTTCATAACGCTGGCCACCGGGTGGATAACAGGGTCGAATTCGGTGGTGGTCAACGTCTCAATGGGTGAGATAGCGAAATCGGTCGCTATCTACTTGGGAATACCCTTCGCGGCCGGCCTCATCACTAGGATGTACTTCCTCAGGAGCAGAGGGAGAGAGTGGTATGAGAGGGTCCTCATACCAAAGCTGAGCCCCACGGCCCTGTTGGCCCTTCTCTTCACCATAGTGGTCATGTTCTCCATGAAGGGGAACTACATACTCACCCTCCCCCTCGATGTCCTGAGGGTGGCCACTCCTCTCGTCGCCTATTTCGTCATCATGTTCGGCATATCCTTCGCCTTGGGCTACCTGACCGGGCTCGACTATAGGAGGACGGCTACCCTCTCCTTCACTGCCGCCAGCAACAACTTCGAGCTGGCCATAGCCGTCTCAATAGCAGTATTCGGACTCACATCCAAGGAAGCCTTCGCCACCGTCATAGGACCCCTGATAGAGGTTCCGGTAATGATAAGCCTAGTGGATGTAGCGCTATGGTTGCGGAGGAGGCTCTACAGGTAAACTGCGAGGCTGGCCATGGGGAAGGAGGGGGGGTGGTGGTGCGACTAGGTGAAGTCATAGAACCGTGAGATGTTGACGTCGGGTCATGATGGGTTATCATCGATTTCGTTTGAGAACATCGGAGAAGACGTTGGAGTGACTAAGCGGCGGGCGGAAATTTGACAGAAACGTAGTGTGAGGGTCGAGGGGCTCGGTGAATGTCGTCGCGGCAAGGGACACATCATTTTGGAGTACGTGGCAGGTTGAGGGAGAGCCACCTCACGATTTCGGCGTATCCCTTAACGGCCCTCCCCACCTCCTTTATCGGGACCATCTCGTTGGGCCGGTGGGCCATCTCCTGATCGCCGGGACCGTAACCCATCGTGGGAATACGAGCCTCCCCTGCGGTGTATGAGCCGTCCGTCCCGAACCTCCAGACCATGAGATCGCTTCCCAGCCTGCGGGCCAGTTCGGGGAGGGACGGATCTTCGTTCACCCAAGCCGGGAACCAGGCCTCCACGTCCTCCTCGTAACCCGTATAGCACCTCAGCCTCTTGGTCACCACTCTGCCCCTCAGCTGGGACTCCACATCCTCCCTAGTCTCCCCCGGGACGGTCCTCCTGTCTATGAGGACCTCACACCTGTCAGGTATGACAGGTATCAGGCCGGGGCTGACCTCCACGTTGACGGGCGCCGCCGAGGCCTCGCCCAGCAGCGGGTGAGATGCCATCCTCGAGCCTCGAAGCTCGGAGAGGTAAGTGCAGAGCCTGTGAAGGCAGTTTTCACCCAGCTCGGGCATGCTGGAGTGAGCGGTCCTCCCCTCCAAGGTCACGAGGACCTCGGCCCTTCCCCTGTGCCCTCTAGCCAGGTTCAGGGAGGTGGGCTCGCCCAGCACCACGAGATCCGGCTTCCTACCTAGGGCTTCGATCACATGCCTTATCCCGAATCCCTCGTGATCCTCCTCGTGCACGACAAAAGCATACACCAAGTCCAGATCCGTCTCCCCCACCTCGGCTATCGAGTGGACTATCGCCGCGAGGCCGCCCTTCATGTCAATCGCCCCTCTCCCGTACACGCAACCCTCGACCAAGTCGGCGGAGAAGGGATCCCTCATCCAGTTCTTGGTGTCGCCTTCGGGCACGGTGTCCATGTGGGCGTCGAAGACCACTAGGCCGCTGCCACCCCCACGGACCTCCGCGATCACGTCACCGGCCTCATCGATCCAGACCCTGTCAACTCCCGTTTTCACCAGCTCGTCCCTTATTAGGGAGGCTAGCTCCCTCTCATCGCCCGGGAAACTCCTCGTCCTCACGAGCTCGCGCAGGAAGAACAAGACACCCGATACCATCCCTCCATGGGATGGGGAGAGGATTTAATGTCTGGCACGAGGGTACGTCGGAGATCTTCACCCCTTATCCTCAACTGAAAAGGTCCTCAAGGGGCTGGAAGAGTATCCCCTCAGATTTGAGCCTTCTCATGACCCCGTGCATGTCCTGAATCACGATTGAGTCTTGGAGGGCAGCTCTCCAGGAGGGTTTCTCCACCATCCTCTCGAATTCCTCGGGGGTCCAGCATATAGGACTCAGGTTTCCGAAGGGATCCTCGATCTCCAAGCACCTCTCCACGAACCTGATCCCCCTGAACCTCTCCGATATGATTATCACGTCGATGTCGCTCCACAGGTTGTGGTCGCCCCTAGCGAGTGATCCAAAGAGTATCACGGACACCCTACCTAGATTCTCTCGGAGCCCCCTTGCATACGACGCTAGGTCCCTTATGATCCTTTCCCTAGCCCTAGCCCTCGCCTTCAGCACTTCCCTCAAGGACGACTCGCTAGACATAGCTCCACCCACTTTATAACCTTCTCGGAGCACTCTTTTGCCTTCAAAGCGTCCCTTCTCGTGAAGTGTTCCGCCGGAAAGCCTTCTGGGAATGCATCTGGATATCTAGGAGGTATATAGAGCTTATCCAGGTAGGAGACGCAGTCTTCGATCTCCTCACTACCGCCGCAGATCTCTGAGGCCTCCCTGTAGAAGGAGAGCACATTATGGCCGAAGGCCTGCCTACCTAAAGCCCTCAGAAGGGCCTTGAGGGCGAATTCGCAGGCCTGCTGTGATTTGAAGCACGCCCAATCGTATCCTCCCGCCTTCAGGTCCGCTTCCACCAGTCTCAAGGTGTGCTTAGCCTGCTTCATCCACCTCTCGAATTCATCCGAGTCTATCTCGAACCTCAAAGCGGGATCGCTAGTATTGAGTGCGCCTCGTTTTAAATAGTTTGTCTCACTGTTCCCAGTCTGAGCTTCCCTTGACCAAGGACAATGTGATTAGAAGGAGAGAGGAAAGAGGGGATCCTGAGAGGGATCCCCTCTCGATCTCGATCTGGCAAGAAGCTCAGCTCGGATCTTCAACCCCCCTCACTGGACTGAAGGGAGGGGTAGGGAAGGGGAGAAGATTATAGGGAGAGGAGCTTGGCGTTCACGGCCACGATGACCGTGCTTAGGGACATCAGCACCGCTCCCACGGCCGGGCTCAGCAGCACACCGATGGGATAGAGGATGCCAGCCGCCAACGGGATGGCGAAGGCGTTGTAGCCCGTCGCCCAGAGGAGGTTCTGGAGCATCTTCCGGTAAGTGGCCCTAGCGAGGTCCATCACCTGCACGACGTCCCTCGGATCGTTCCTCACAAGCACAATGTCGGCGCTCTCGATCGCAACGTCGGTCCCAGCCCCAATGGCTATCCCCACATCTGCACTGACCAGAGCGGGAGCATCGTTTATCCCGTCACCCACCATTGCCACCACACCCCTCTTCTTCAGCTCGACTACCTTCTCCGCCTTCTCGTGAGGAAGGACCTCGGCGAAGTAGCCATCGAGGCCGAGTTCCTCCGACACCCACTTGGCGACCTTGGAGTTGTCACCGGTGAGCATGTACACCTTAATCCCTCTCTCCTTCAGCTTGGCAACCGCTTCCCTCGACTCGTCCCTTATCCTGTCGGCCAAGGCTATGGCACCGGCGAGCTTCCCATCAACCACCACGAAGATGACGGTCTTGCCCTGCTCCATCACCCTGTTTACCTCCTCCCCCCACTCCAGGCCCAGCTCCCTGGCCAGCTGGGGGCTCGCCAATACCACCTTCCTCCCGTCCACAACACCCTCGGCCCCCTTCCCGGGGATGGCCCTGAACTCCTTGGACTCTTCTACCTCTATCCCTCTCCTCTCGGCCTCCTCGACTATCCCCCTCGCTATGGGATGCTCTGACCTGACCTCCAGCGCTGCAGCGTACCTCAGGACCTCCTCGGCCTTCATTCCCGAGGGGATCACGTCGGTCACCTCGAAGCGGCCCTCCGTCAGCGTTCCGGTCTTGTCGTACACGACTATATCGACGTCCTTCGCCCTCTCGAAGGCCTCCCTGTCCCTTATCAGGATCCCTTTCTTGGCAGAGAGGGATGTCGAGACGGCCACCACGAGCGGGATGGCCAGCCCCAGAGCGTGGGGGCACGTTATCACCATGACAGTGACGGACCTCTCGAGGGAGAAGACCGGTGGCATTCCCAGCAGGTGCCATGCGGCGAAGGTAACCGCTCCCACGGTTATCGAAATTATGGTCAGCCAGAAGGAGGCCTTGTTGGCGAGATCCTGGGTCTTGGATCTGGATTCCTGAGCCTTCCTCACCAAGTCAAGCACCTGCATGAGATAGGAGTCCTTGCCCGTTCTCGAGACCCTGACCTTTATCGATCCCTCCAAGTTGACCGAGCCCCCTATGACCACGCTTCCCGGTCCCTTGTAGACGGGATTGGACTCGCCCGTCAGCATGGACTCGTCGACGCTGGTCTCACCCTCCTCCACGGTGCCGTCGGCTGGCACCTTCTCCCCGGGCCTCACGAGAACCAGATCCCCGGGCCTGAGCTCGCTCACGGGCACGTCCCTGATCGAGCCGTCCTCGATGAGGTGGGCCTGCGTGGGCATCAGCTTGACGAGCTCCTCCAAGGCTCGAGAGGCCCCCAAGACGGACCTCATCTCTATGTAGTGGCCCAAGAGCATCACATCTATCAGGGTCGCCAGCTCCCAGTAGAAGGTCCTCCCACTGAGTCCGAAGGTCACGGCCGCGCTGTAGAAGAAGGCGACGGAGATGGCCAGTCCTATGAGGGTCATCATCCCTGGCGTCCTCTTCTTCAGCTCGTCCCTCATGCCCGTGAGGAAGGGCTTTCCGCCGTAGGCGTAGACGAAGAGGGAGAGCGCGAAGAGGACCAGATCGCTCCCGGGGAACTCCAACTTTATTCCCAGGAATCGCTGAATCAGGGGCGAGAGAAGGAGGATGGGTACCGTGACGATAGTGGAGACGATGAACCTCCTCTTGAAGTCCTCCATCATGTGCCTGTGATGGGCCGCGTGGTCGTGGTCGTGATCACGGCGATGGCCAGCGTGGCCCTCGTGTCCGCCTTCGTGACCGTGTACATGCTTGTGATCCTGCTTTCCGGATTCATCCCCCATATCCTCGTGCCCGTGTCCTAGGGGGTAATGCGCGTGTCCATCGTGCTTGTGCTCCTCCTCTCTCATCCTCGCAGTGTGATCCATTCCATGATCTCCTCCATTCTCCGATCCCCTCACGCCCATTTCCATACCCTCCTCAATTCCCCCACTTCCATGATTCTTCATCTCCTCATCCTCGCCACAGGTCAGGTCGCCCGTCATGATCGACACCCTACCGATAGAGAGTGACCGAATGATCGGTCATAGTTTCGATCGTAATATCGTAAAAATAGTGAGTGGGTGATGGTCAGTCCCCCGTTCCCCTGCCGGTCCTAGCAGATTCCCTTCCCAGCAGGAAGAACAGGAGGGCCACTATCCCTATGATCAACAAGGGGCCGAGAAGCCAGTTGACTCCCCACCAGCCCATTCCCCAGCCCCAGAAACCTCCGCATCCCCAGCACATCAGTCCTCCAACTCCCTCATTCCTATGAAGTAGCCGTGCCACGTGTGGTACCACACCTCCCCGGTGAAGGCATTGACGCTCAGCATTCCGGTCATCTTCCCATCTACACTATAGTCGAGGGTGTAGTATCCGTAGAAGGGTATGGCCTCCTCCACGCTGACCTGCCTACCCTGGAAGAGCCTCCTGAGTGATTCAAGGGCTATTTCTTTCGCTTTCTTCTCGTCTATCGAGGGTCTGTATTCTCCGTAGCTCCTAGCCATCATCATCCCGTACTTGAGGTTCCACATCATGTTGGGACCCGGTTCGGGGGATATCCTACCGCTACCCCTCCAGAGCAGGAGTTCGAAGGCCCCCATACCTGTATCCCTTTCCCTCACCGCGGCGTAGAAGTTGTGCTGGAACTCCATCACCTCAATGAGTTCGAAGTTGGAGCCCAGCCTGCTGACGTAGTCCTCGAAGGCCCTGACGGCCTCGTCCATTGTGATGTTGGCATAGCCTGCGTAGGGGCCACCGGTCTCCCAGGGACCGCCTGCGCCTCCCATGCCCATTCCCGGGCCCATGCCCCCTCCCATGCCTGGGCCAGGACCACCAGCTCCCGGTCCGGGTCCTGACCATGGGCCCATGCCCCTTCCCGGGCTACCGGATCCCGGTCCGTACCCGCCAGGGGATCCAGCTGGGCCCATGGGTCCGGTGAAGGGCCCCGCAGTCCCTGGGTAACCGGACTGGGTTTGCGAGTAGGC
The DNA here is from genome assembly GCA_015521385.1 of Thermoproteota archaeon. Classification (GTDB taxonomy): domain Archaea; phylum Korarchaeota; class Korarchaeia; order Korarchaeales; family Korarchaeaceae; genus Korarchaeum. The sequence goes on along the minus strand of WAOH01000011.1, from coordinate 6,816 downwards.
ACCGGGGTTCCAAAACGTGAGCGCGACCGCCGTTACCGCCGCGCCCACGGCGAAGGCGGCCAGCGCCGCCAGAACGATTTTCGAATTCATCATACCTACCGATAACCATAGTATAACGCTAGTATATAAAGTTAGACTTACCTAATTTTAGGTCGAGACACCCGCCCGAGCATGAATCCACGACCGCGCGATACTACCTAGATGGATTCCGGTAAATAGCGCTAGCCATTTAGCTGTAGCACGGCTGAATCTTGGGTGACCATGAGGGCGGTTGTTGTTTTCGAGCACGGTGGTCCCGAGGTCCTCACATACGTCGAGGATTACAGGGATCCGGATGTGGGCCCTAACGATGTGCTGGTGGAGGTCAGAGCGACGGCGCTGAATCACCTCGACGTGTGGGTGAGGAGGGGGCTGCCCGGTGTCGAGCTCCCGAGGATACTGGGATCGGACATAGCTGGAGTTGTCAGGGAGGTGGGAAGCGCCGTCGAGGACGTGAAGCCCGGTGATGAGGTGATAGTTGCACCCGGTTACGGGTGCGGGAAATGCAGGTACTGCCTGAGCGGTAAGGAGAGCATGTGCCGCCTATACACGATGCCGGGCTACCATGTGGATGGCGGATACGCGGAGCTCACCTCCCATCCCGAGAGGGCGATCCTGCCCAAGCCCCGCAACCTCACATTCGAGGAGGCAGCCTCCGTCCCACTCGTCTTCCTGACCTCCTGGCACATGCTAAGGACCCTGGCAGATGTCAAGGAGGGTGAGTGGGTCCTCGTGTGGGGAGCGGGTAGCGGGGTCGGAATCTCGTCCATACAGATAGCTAAGATGCTCGGAGCCAGGGTGATAACGACCGTCGGGGATGATTGGAAGATAGAGAGGGCCTACAAAATCGGGGCGGATCATGTGATACAGCGCCGGAGGGAGGACGTCGTGTCAAGGGTGAGGGAGATAGCTGGAGGAGTGGATGTCGTGATAGACTCGGTCGGGAAGGAAACGTGGCCTCTAGACCTGAAGGTGCTGAAGAGGGGCGGGAGGTTGGTGAGCGTGGGGGCTACCTCGGGTTCGAGTGCTGAGGTGGATGTTAGGTACGTTTTTGCCAAGCAGATCTCGATACTTGGCTCTTACATGGGGAGCCGGGCCGAGCTGATGGAGGTGCTGCGGTTCGTTGAGGAGGGTAGGTTGAAGCCGGTGATAGATAGTGTCTTCAAGCTTGAGGACGCGAAGCTAGCCCATGAGAAGATGGAGAGGAGCGAGATGTTCGGGAAGATAGTGCTGAGGGTGAGGTGAGATCGTGTCCTACGACGTGGAGGAGTTCTGGAAGTTCGACCTCAGGGTCGGTCTGGTGAAGAGGGCCGAGAGGATCCCCAAGTCGAGGAAGTTGATCAAGCTGCTGGTGGATCTGGGTAGCGAGGAGAGGATCGTGGTAACGGGAATAGGGGATCAGTACGGTCCCGATGATCTGGAAGGTAGGAAGATGATTTTCGTGGTGAACCTCAAGCCCAAGAGGCTGATGGGAGTAGAGAGTCAGGGTATGCTCCTGCTCGCTGAGGAGGAGGATGGGAGGGTCCACCTCATTGAGGTTGGGGAGCAAGTCCCCCTAGGCACCAAGGTCTGGTAACCTCACCCTTTCTTCTCAATGATTTCATTTTATCGTTCGGCATCGAAATTTTTGTAGTGATGGCGAAGGTGAGATGGATCGTATCTCTCAGAAGAATAAATGTTTTATTTTATGAATGTGAGAACACTCGATGAGTAGACTCGCGGGTGCGCTCCTCGTTCCCATGATCACCGTTATCCTGGCCGTTTGGTTCCTCACACCCGCTTACGTGAGGGGAGACCTGGCCAGTCCGGCATGGTGGGATCCCGATGGCGTGTCGACGGGATACGACTGGCACTACAGGGTAGCGGTACACATCCCCTCGGGATCCGTCGGTGACTCGGTGAGGGTAGCGGTGGATTTCGGATCACTCCTCTCCTCCCTCGGAGTTAGTGGGGACTTCGATGAGAACTCGGTGAGAGTAATAAACACGGCAAATGCACCTGTCTCAGCTCAAAAGTTCGATGACACGAGCTATCAGGGGACACCGGACGACCCGGATAACGGAAAGGGGGATGTGGAGTTCGTGCTCGAGGATCCAGCCCCGGTGACCTATTACATATACTTCGACATAGTGGAGAACGGGCCGAAGCCGGCTCCCTCATTTTCATCCCCCACACCCATCCAGCTTTTGGGTGATGAGAGCTTCGAGGGAAGCCCTCCGGGGACGGAGAGCCCGGTCCCCTGGGTCGGCGGTGGGGTGGATCATCCGTACGCGGCCCACGAGGTGGTCACCGGTAACGATCCCCACCTCGGAGGTAGCGTCGCCTACTCGGGGAGCCAGTCCTACAAGATAGGATGGGACTACAGTGGTTCCGGTCCCTCCTCGGCCTCTGGAACCATGGGAGGATGGGTCTACCAGGAGGTGACGATCCCCTCGACGGGGGCCACCCTCTCCTTCTGTAGGAGGATGGTCTCGTACGACTACTCACCCTACGACAGGTTCAGGGCCCAGATAAGGAGCACCTCCAACTCGATTCTCGAGACCCTTCTCGAGGAGACAGCTCCCAGCGGAGGTTCCGGGTGGAAGGAGAGGCCCTGGAAATGTTTTTCCTATGATCTCAGCGCCTACGCCGGCCAGACCATCAGGATATACTTCGAGGCGGGCAACACGGCCGACAACCTCTTCGGCACCTATGCCTACGTGGACGATGTGAAGCTCCTCTCCTGGCTCCCGGCCACGCTGGGTGATCCAGAGGGATTCGGAGTCGATGTCGTCTCGGTGACCAATTACGACAATCCAGGGCAGCCCCTCAGGTGCGGTGTGACCGCCCTGGTGGAGGCAAGATCGGACGTGGGTCAGTACCTAGATGATGGGAGCGGCGATGAGCTGAGGGGTGAGGTGAGGGACTCCCTGAACGGCATCGTAGCGTCAATAACCCTCAGGGATGACGGAATGCCCCCGGACGACGTGGCCCACGACGGGGTCTTCCACGGGACGTTCCCCATAACGGGTCCGCTGGACGAGAGGGGCGGGACTTGGACGGTCAGGGTGTGGGCCGGCGAGCCTCCCGACTACGACAACGGCTACTCCGCCGTTGACACGGCTCAGTTCGTAGTGGAAGGGCTTGATGCCACCCCCGAACATGTCAGCGCCACGGTCGTGAAGGGAACGCCCCTAGACATCACCATTCATGTGACCAACATAGGATCGGCGGATGCGACCCACGTCAAACTCATGATAGATCCGACTGGGGGCATAGATCCATCCTACGTGACCTTCAGCGCCAACGACTTCACCCTCGCCCCCGGCGCCTCAACCGACGTCGTCATGACGGTCAACGTCCCTGTTACGGATCCGACCGGCACCTTCTCCTCGACCATATGGGTCTTCTCCGATGAGGACAACAACGGGGTGCCCGACGACTGTCTCATGGACTCACTCGCCTTCGATCTCACGATCCAGGCTCCTGCCCTCTACGTCCTCCCCAACCCGGTATCGACCAGTGTCACGGTTGAGCCCTCCTGCAGCACCGAGAGGACGAGGGTCTACTACGTGGTCAACTACGAGAACATCGGGGCGAACGATGACGAGTACATGATCTCCCTAGCATCCCCAGACTCCGATTGGAACATCAGCGTCTATAAGGATGTCCTGGGGGACGACACGCCCGGCTTCTACACGGTCCAGCCTGCCAGTATGAGCGATGATGTGCTTCTAGCCTTCGACACGGATGGGGACACATCCAGCGGGTGGACCTACGTGAATCCTGCCACGGATACCCATTCGGACGGTATTCCGGACACTGGAGTGGTTCCATCCGGTTCCTCGGTCACACTCGTGTTCGTGATAGATATGGTAACCGAGGAGATGAACGCTGGAGATCACTTCGCCTTCTCCTTCAGGGCAGGCTCCTACACCGATTGGCAGACCAACCATCCGGCGGCCCAGTACTATGATGATGTGGTGCTCCACGCGGACTCATACCTCACGACCACGATCAGTGAAACGCCCTGCGGGTTCATATCCCCGGACGAGGGAAGCGTCTCCGTGGCCCCACTTTCCGACACCATTGTGTCGTTCTCCAGCAAGTGGGTGAATGTGGCCCCGATGACCGACAGGGGAAACGTGAAGATCATGTCGAATACCGGCGGTTTCAGGGCATCTCTCTACCTAGACCAAGGGAGGAACGATCCCTTGGGGGCCTTCGATCACTCGATCATCGACGGAGATGACGTGCTGCTGGCCAGGGATGATGACGGCGACGGCTCGTGGGACTACGTCAATCCAGCGTACGACACAGGAGCGGACGGCATTCCAGATACTGGAGATCTGACGTCCCATGGCGGCTACTCGATACTCGTGCTCGTGCTCGACATACCGAGGAGATCGGCCCCCGGCACCTTCGAGGTGACGCTGAGGGGATCCAGCAATTACGATTGGCAGACCAATCACCCGACCGACCCCTACTACTCGGACGCGGTATTCCACGACGAGACCAGACTAGAGGTGGAGATAACCCAAGTGAACCAGCCTGACATCTCTGTAACATTCCCCAACGGCACCACCTTCTGGGACGACCTCTACGATCCGACTGGAGTGTTGCAGGCTGCGACGGTGACCCAGAAGGCGAGCGAGGTGAAGTCGTACGTGGTCAGGGTGGAGAACGACGGGAACGTGCCAGACACCTACACCTTCAGGGTCCTAGCCCCGGGCAGCGTGTCCCACACCAGCGTGATGGACGGGGCGGTTAACGTCACCGACGATGCCATAACGTCAGGCTACTCCATATTCCTCAATCCAGGTGAGAGCAAGGATCTAGTGGTCTCGGTAAGGCCTGACATCTCCAGGGATGGTGTTCTGCTGACCTACTTCGTGGATGCCATCTCCTCCAACGATCCGAGTGTTCAGGAGATGGTCACCGGTCGGGTGAGCGTCGTGGACGATGTGCCTCCTCTGGTATACCTCTCCTCCCCCGAGGACGGGAGCACCACCACCGAGGGGAACGTCACTTTCGTCGCCTCCATCCACGACGACACCGGTGTCAATAACGCCACGATAAGGGTCTACAAGGGAAATACTCTGATCTACGAGGATACGAAGCAGGGCAACGGCAGCAGGGATGTCTTCCTCAGCTGGTCCCTCTACCTGACCAAGGGACCGTACAAGTGGCAGGTTTCCGCGTGCGACATAGCTGTCGGTAGGCAGAACTGCATCGACTCTACGAACTACTCCTTGGGGGTAGAGGTACCCGTGAGCCCCGTGGGGAGGGCTCCTCCTCTCGTCCCGCCTCCATCCTCGTTGGCTCGCTACAGCGCGGCGCCCTTCAAGCTATACACCTACTTCTCCCCGCCAAGTGCCGATGTGGGTGAGGAGGTCGAGGTATACGTGCTGCTCAAGGGGAGGCTTCCGGTGGGAGGCCAGCTGACCTACAGGCTCCCGTACGGGCTGGAGTACGTGAAAGGCTCCTCAGTGATAGATGGGAGAAGTGTGGAGCCCATCGAGAGAGATAGAGAGCTCATTTGGAACGTGGAACCCGGTAGCAGAGTCATCAGGTTCAAGGTGAGGGTGCTGAGGGCAGCCCATGGTACCCTCTGGGGCGAGGCCTGGATACTCGACGCCGTTGGTACTTCGCCTCTGGTGGTTGGTAGGAGCCTGCCCAGCATATCTCCCCCGGAGTCGGTGGGTGAGGTGCCTCTCGTACCCACGGGATCAGAGATCTCGGCCAAGGTCCTGCTCAATCCGACCCTGGCGAGGGTAGGAGACCCAGTGAGGGTGGTGGTCGACCTCAGGGGCGAGGGAAGGGTGCCCATCTCCCTGCAAGTATCGGAAGGGCTCCACCTGACCAACTCGACTGCCGATGAGGAGGTGGACTTGCCTGCAAAGGTGAGTTACGAGGTAATCCCTTCAAGGCCGGGCACGGAGCTCGTGACCATCTCGGTAGGGAATGAAACGGTGAGCATTCCGCTGCCCGTCATAGAGGCTAGGGAAGGTGCGCTCACTGTGACCGAGATCGAGACCGAGACCGTGACGGAGACCGAGAGGGTCACGCTCACGGTTACCCGTGAGAGGCCCACCACACAAGCGTTCAGCTGGGAGTGGATAGTCGTCGCAGCTCTGGCAGTTGTATTCACGCTGTTATTGGTTTTCGACAGGAGGAGGCCTCCCTTCCACTCCTAATTTTTAGAAGAATGGAGTTCGATCCTCTTTACGCGGTCAGCACCGCTTAATCCCTCTGGAGGTGGGAACTGCTCACGATCTCTACTTACGAGTGTAGTCGTTATTTAAGGGAATCGATTAAACCGCTTTCGCCGAGTTCTAAGCGATATCCTGTTGACGCCTCGAGGGTAAAGATCAGCCAGTGTCTATCAAGAGGTTTAGAGCAGGCCCGCCCCTTTCAGCGCATCCTTAACCCTGTCGATCTCTTCGGCTGTGAGAGGTAGAGAAGGCCTCCTAGGGTACCCGGCCGGGAGGCCCCTCATCCTGAGAGCCTCTTTGGACGCGCTCAGCTGATTCATGCCCTTCACTATCACCTCATTCAGCATGGTTAGGGTTAGCTGGAGCTTGGATGCCCTCCTCAGGTCTCCATCCCTGAAGGAGTTGTACAGGTCTACCGCGAGCTCTGGGGCGAATATGGCCACCCCGATGATGCCCCCGCTACCACCCAGCATTAGAGTGGGGAGCAGCATGTCTCCAGTACCTGCAAGCACGGAGATTCGATCCCCCACCTCGCGAATGAGTTCCGATATCCTCCACAACAGTCCGCTGGACTCCTTTATGC
>WAOH01000010.1 GCA_015521385.1 Thermoproteota archaeon | reverse complement strand
CACCTACCAGGAGAAGGGATTCCGATCCGCCCCGAGTGCGGGTGCAACGTACCCCCTCGTCATCTACCTGTCGGTGAGGGCGGGAGGCGTCGAGGGGCTGGCTCCCGGAATTTACATGTACGAACCACTAGGACACCGCCTCTACCTAGTGAAGTCGGGGGATTTCTCGGTGGAACTGGCTAAGGCGGCATTAAATCAGAGGTGGGTCAGGGAGGCGCCCGTATGCATCGTGATCGCGGCCAACTTTGAGAGGACGGTGTCGGTCTACGGGGAGAGGGGGGTGAGGTACGTGTATATGGAGGCGGGACACGTGGGTCAGAACATCTACCTTCAAGCAACCGCTCTAGGGTTGGGTACCGTCGCGGTGGGGGCGTTCTACGATGATGAGGTCAAGAGGATCGTTGGCTGCCCAGAGGATCCCATCTACCTCTTCCCGGTGGGGAGGAAGGTCTGATGTTCGAGCTGATCTTCGATCATCACGGGCTAGGTTATTTGGCCCTGTGGTATGGCTCCGTCACTTTGATTAGCGGCCTCATCCTCTTCACGATGCCGAGGAGGCTGAGGCGACTATCTCCCTACATCAGGTTCATCCACCTCATGACGGGGTTAGCAGCGGCAACCTTCGGCGTCATCGCCTTTCTCGCGGCTCCTTAAAAAAAGAGTTCCCATGTAAAAAGAGAGATCACGGTTTCGCCGGAGGATACTGGCTGGTATCCTCGTAATACCATAGTACAGTCTCCCCATCGGACAGAACGTATTTGTCGGCCGCTACGGGGCCCAAGGTCCAACCAGTGGAGGGATTCCACGTCCACCACATCCAGTAATAGGGCTTCTCGTTCTTTACTCCATTTATTGAATTGATAAACGCGCCCATCCCCGGATACACTGTGTAATTCACATCGGCAACTTGGGCGGTTGCGTTCAACAGCGTGGTAGCAGGGGGAACCTCGGTTGAGTTGTGCCACTCGATCCTGCCATCTTTGTATTTGAATCCTATGTTAACGCTTATCATCCTTGTATCTCCGAGTTCCCTCGCTTTAAGAGAGCTATTCACGTAGAGAGTGGTGGCCACGATGGCCCAAACTAGGAAGAGAAGCGACAACCCCTTCCATATTCTCTCGCCCATGACACACACCTTGGATGGATCATCCATCCATGAAGTTATTTAATAAAGCTTGTGTATTGTGCAGTAGATGGAATTGAAATCGTTGGAGGAATTGAAATCGGCAGTCAGGAGATTACCTGGTCCTACTCCTAATTTCAACTTCGTACACGCTGTTTTAATGCTCTTATTCTTAGAAAATGGGGTTATAGGCAGGAAGAGGCTCTCTGAAATGATGGAGATAGGAGAGGGAAGTGTCAGGAGTCTAATAAGGAAGTTAAGAGAAGCTGGATACGTGGAAGTCAGTAGAGAGGGATGTTACTTGACCAAAAGGGGTCAGAGAGGAGTTAAAGAGCTGAGAAAGTTCTTGAAGGGGCCTATAGAGGTTGAACTACCTAGTTTAGCTGGGGGAAAGGCCAGTGCCACGTTAGTGAGGCTCCTTAAATCGGAGAAGCTGAATGTCGTAGAGCTCAGGGATGAGGCGGTGAGGGCTGGAGGGAGAGGGGCGATAATTCTGTTGTCGAAGGATGGAAACCTGTTCTTCCCAGAGACGATGGAGCCCTTGGGTAAGTACAGATCTGACGACGAATCTGCACTTATAGCGGCTCTCCAGCCCTCTGACGGCGACCTCGTGGTGGTGGGCCTCGGTGATTCGTCAAAGGATTCCATGATTGCCGCCCTAGCTGTCAGTTTAACGATGTTAGGCGGCTCTTAATGGCTCTACAACATCCCTACGATCCACAAAACATATAATTAAGAGGGACGTTAAGTTAATAGGCTGATAATTTGATCACCCGATCACTTGTTGTTGGTTTGGTGCTCTCCCTCCTTCTCCTTCCTCAAGTTCAAGCGATAATGGCGCAGCCGGAGGAGATCTACCTTCAGATACCAGCTGGCGCAGATGCCTACGTAGCGGAGGATAAGTCCAATTGGAAGGCAGGTTTAGAGGATTATTTGATAATCGGATTCTCAGAGTACTTCTCCCAATACGATTGTAAGCTGGCTCCCTACCCGAGTGGTTACTATCAGAAGAGAGTCATATGTACCCAGGAGTACAGAGTTGAAGACAGGAGGAACATACTCGTCCACTTCGATCTAAGCCCTATCCCTCCGGGTTCCGAAGTAACTGAAGCCATACTCCAGCTCCACGTATACTCCCCGAAGGACAGTTTACCTGTGATAGTTTACGGGTTGGAGGAGTGCTTCAAAGAGGACGAGGTCACCTGGATCAATAGGAACACAGCCCACATGTGGAAGAGTTCGGGCGGTACGCACGAAGACACTAAACTTGACTCCGGGGTGCTGGGAAAGTTCCAGAAGAGTACGGGGTTCTACAGGTTCAACGTAACAGACTACTACAGGAGAGTGGTCAAGGGAGAAGTGGACAATTGCGGGATCATCATAGCTCCAGACCCTAGGAGGTACCCCGGACCTCGAGAGGAAACTGTCGACATATGCAGCCTGCAGACAGGCGAATGCCAGACAATAGTTAGGGAGGGATTCAAGAGATACATCTTGAATGAACGGACCGCCGGCTACTACGCTAAGTTCTACAGTAAGGAGCTGGCCATAAAAGACAATTTATCGGACTACATACCAACGCTCATGATAAAATTCAAAGGTCCCTCGATCCACCTGATCTCCAATCAAACTACCTTCAAAGCTTACGCTGGGGAGGAGTTCTCCTTTAACTTGGTGCCCAATGGGACCTACTTGGGGAATTTGAGCCTGACTCCTGAGGCGGGAGAGGGAATAGATGTGAGGCTCGAGGGCCCAGCTGTTATGGGCTCTCCGGTGAAGGTTGTGGTCAGCGTCGCCGAGGGTGTTGAGCCCGGGGAATACCCGATAAGGATAGTGCCTGAGGTTGAGGGATACAATATCTCCTTCTTCGACATAAAGGAGTTCTCAGGAACAATAACGGTCGAGAAAAAGACCGTAGAGCCCACCGATTACTTCCTGATGCTCCCTCAAGATAACAAGGTTACAGTCCCACAAGGCGGCGAGGCCCTCCTTAAGCTCAGTCTGGTCCCCAGAGGTAAGTTCTGGGCCAAGGTCCGCTTATCGTCGTCCTCGCCCGAATGGATGAATGTCACATTTGATCCGGAAGAGGGAGTTCCCAGCTTCTCCTCAGTGATCAGCGTCAGAGTTAATGAGGGCGCTCCCTTAGGGACACATGACCTGATCCTAATTGGGGAGGGTGGCGGATATTCCACGAATGTCACGATCAAGGTGAATGTCGTCAAAGGTCAGACCACACAGCCGACGACTAGGACGACTCGAACGACCTCCACCACATCGTCAGTCAAGACAGAGACGTCGTCCCCGCGATCTCAGTCGTCCACTCCGCCTACCACGGTGAGAGAGACCTCAACCACAGTAGGTGAGGGAGAAGGCATCAATCCTTCGCTGCTCCTGGCGCTCGCCGTCGTCATCGTCGTAGCTGGCGCCGGCGTGCTGCTGTTCCTCAGGAGAAGATCTAGTTAGCGTATCCACGTCTCAATCCACTCCTTTTTAATTTTTTGATTCATCCCCTTTCCATATGGGAGCCCTCTGGGAATCGATCGGGAACACTCCGGTTGTGGAAGTGGATGGCATATTGTTCAAGCTCGAGTACCTGAACCCCGGCGGGAGTCACAAGGACAGGATGGCTGTGTCCATGCTTCTGGACCTCATAGACAGGCGTGGGAGGGGTGGGGCCATAGTCGAAGCCACGAGTGGGAGCACTGGGGTCGCTCTATCCCTCTACGGTAAGGTGATGGGGTTCGAGGTGTACATAGTCGCGAAGGAGAGTGCGAGCCCGGTCAAGATATCTCTCATGAGGAGGCTGGGTGCCCACGTTATCCTCTGCCCCGATGTCCCGCCGGAGGATCCCCGGAGCATACATTCCGTCGCGGAGAGAATAAAGGAGGAGAAGGGAGCTTACTTCCTCATGCAGGACTCCAATCCTGCGAATCCACGGGGGCAGGAGAGCCTCGCCCGGGAGATTTTGGAGCAGGTGGGAAGGGTCGACGTCTTCGTCAT
>WAOH01000009.1 GCA_015521385.1 Thermoproteota archaeon | reverse complement strand
TCTCCAAGCTGACGGGCGCTAAGGAGGAGGGCTTTCACTACCAGCTGACTGGATTGAGGAATCTTGTCGAGAGCGGTGCCAGCGTGCACGCATCAGCCGTCATCAGTTTCTCAAAGGAAGAGGAGGTCTCTCGACTATTGAAGGCTTTAGGCAAGATAGATCCCACTTTAGTGAGGAATTTCGAACCCGAACTTGTGGTTTTGTATCCTAGCGTCAGGGAGAGGTTAAGAAAGGCAAGGATAACTCCAGAAATCGCCGTTATGCCAGATGGTTCGTTAGTCAGCGGGAAAATCTGAAGAGGGAAGCTAGCCTAGATATTGTTTATTAGTTATACTTCCTTTTTATAGCGCAGGGTCAAATTGCCGCTGGGAATGAGAGAGGAAAGGGCGTTCAGGAGGGCATACGTGCGCTACCTCAGAACCTTGGAGGAGATGAACTTCGAGGATCCTGAAGATATAGCCTCCGTTTTGGCGACTGCGGAGATCGTGATCTCGTTGAGGAGGGCGGAGGTCAGAGCATAGGACCCCAAGCGAGTATATCGTTGAGCCCCCTCGGCCTCTGTCCCTTTGGGGGTTTTCCCAGCTTGAAGGTCATCCTGACCAAGAGTTCGCCTCCCTCTCTGGATATCTCGAGAGACGCCTCCCTGGCCCTCAGATCCCTCCTCATCTTTGACAGCGCTGCCGTGAAGTCCCCCTCAGGCGCCTTGAGGATCACCTCGACCTCACCCCTGTCGATCATCCAGTATAGGACCTTGAACCCCATGGACTCGAGCGAGAAAATGGATGATTCTACTAGGCTCGCCATCTCGACCTCCGATAATATTGACGGGCTTGAATATGTAAACATGATTACCTAAAACGTTCTAGAACGTTTCAATACGTTCCAAAAATGAGGAGAGGGGGTTTAGTCGGAGATCAAGGTCAGAACTTGGCCTTTATCTCCTCAGCGACTTTCTTAGCCCTGCTGAGAACATCGGTGTAGAGGTTGTTACCGTGGGAGTCTATGGCGACCATGGTGGGTCCAAAGTTCTCGACTTCCACGACCCACATGGCCTCGGGCGTCCCCAGATCAAGCCAGTGGACATCCACGACCCTCTTCACCGCGCTCGTAGCTACAGCTGAGGTGCCGCCGGGATAGGCGAGGTACGCGGCACCGTACTCCTTCATCCCTTGGGTGGTCTTCTCGAACATCCCTCCCTTACCTATTATCAGCCTGACCCTGAACTCCCTGATGAAGTCCGCCTCGACGCTCTCCATCCTAGCGCTCGTCGTCGGGCCGAATCCGAAGATCTTCCACTCGTCGCCTACCTTCTTGACTATGGGGCCGCAGTGATAGAGGGCCATCCCCTCCAAATTCACCGGGATTTTATCTTTCTCGCCCTTAGCAGCCAGCTCAAGGGCTCTTCTGTGTACTTGATCCCTCCCGGTTATGATTATGCCGTCCAAGTAGACGATATCACCTACCTTGAGCTTCCTAACATCCTCCTCAGACACAGGGGTCCTCAACCTGTACTCCGCCATAGGGATCACCTCCTCACGGGGGAACCAGGAGCTTCATGTTCCCATCGCTGTCAAACACTGCCTCGGATCTCCTGAATGCCCAGCACTGGGTGTTGATCCCAACGGGTAGGCTGGCCGGGTGCTTGTGAGCCCACTCTATCTTGACGCCCAGTGCGTAGGTCTTCCCACCCAGACCCATGGGTCCCAGCCCGAGGGAGTTTATCTTCTCGAGCAGTTCCTGCTCTATCTCGGCCAGTTTTGGATCGGGGTTGGGCTCGTCCAACCTCCTGAATGTGGCCTTCTTCGCGAGCTTGAGGGCCATGTCCGCGCTGCCACCCACGCCGACGCCCACCACTATGGGGGGACAGGGCTTGGGACCGGCGTCCACCATCGCATCTATGACGGCCTTCTTTATACCCTTCAGACCTAGGACCGGGCTGAGCATGTAGAGCTTGGACGTGTTCTCACTCCCCCCTCCCTTAGCCAGGTAGATCACCTTCATCTCGGATCCTGGAACCAGCTCCAAGTGGATTATCGGCACGTATCTTCCCGTGTTGTCACCAGAGTTCTTGTAGGTCCAAGGGTCAACCGCATTGGGTCTCAGAGGTATCTCGGTGGTGGCAGTTCTGACCGCATCCTCTATTAGAGACCTGAGCTCGGATTTCAGTGGGAAGTCCTCACCCAGCTCTATGAAGAAGGTAGGGGTCCCAGTGTCCTGGCACATGGGTAGCTTCGTCTTTCCGGATACCTCTATGTTTCTGAGGATAGCCTCCAAGTTGGCCTTGGCTACTGGATTATCTTCGATCTCATACGCCCTCTGAAGGGCCTCCCTTACGTCCCTTGGGACGTTAAAAGCTGCCTCCCTCATCATTGTCACTATACCACTCTTGATGGATTCCCTCAAATCCGACATAGGGGAAACCCCCGCTGGAAAGGCAGGAGGTAAATTATTTAACACTTTATGAATGTCGATACGTCCCATTGAGGGAAAAATAGTGAGGAGGTGCGCCCTGTTCAGGACAGGTGATCCCTTAGGAGGGATCCCAGCTTCCTTATGCCCTCCTCAATGACCTCAGGCTCCATGTATGAGTAGCTCAATCTCAGGGCGTTGGTTGGTCTGTGGGAGGCGTCCACCAAGTCGCCGCTCTCGGGATGGAACAGGTATCCCTTGAGCGGGTAGAAGGCCTGACCGGGAACGTACAGGACATCATTGGGTATGGCCACCTCCTCCAAGAACTTCTTGGAGTCGAAGTCCTTCTTGGGAGCCTCCCACCATATGAAGAACCCGCCCGTGGGGTCTGTTCTCTCTCCGTCTGGGAAGTCCTCATCTATCGCCTTGGCCATGGCCTCGTATCTCTTCCTGTAGCCTTCCCTCACCTTCTCTATGAACTGCGGGAAGTATCTCTCGTAGTAGACCTTCGCGATCTTCTGGGTTATGGTGGGCGTGCACAGATCGTTGTAACCCTTGGCCTTTATGACCTCCTCCCTCACCTCCGGGGGCATGAGGTTGTACCCGACCCTGAGCACAGCGACCTCCTTGCTGGTGGTCCTCATGTATATGACGGTGCTCCCGTCCTCGTCGAAGGCCCTTATGGGCTTGAGCCTCTCCCCTCTGAACTGTATCTCCCTGTAGGCCGCGTCCTCCACCAGATACAGCCCCTTATCCTTCGCCACATCCAAGAGAGCCTTCCTCCTGTTTTCCGGCATCGTCGTCCCTGACGGATTGTCGGAGTCGGCCACGACGTATATGAGCTTGGGCTTCCTCCCGAACTTGCTGATCGCCTTGTCTATGGCCCTGTCCACATACTCCGGGATCATCCCCTGCTTATCTCCGGGCACGGCTATCACCTGCCCCCTGAACTTGGTGACCACGTTCACGAACCCGAGGTAGACGGGGGCCGGCACTATCACCAGATCATCCGGGTTGAGGAGGACGTCCAGTACGAGGTGGATCGCCTGCTGCGAGCCCGTGGTTATAAGGACCTCCTTCCACCCCTCCTCGGGGTCCAGATCTATGCCGTCCCTCTCCCTCATCATGTTGGCCATTACCTTCCTTACCTCAGGAAGACCGTCCGTCGGGCCGTAGTTGTAGTCCTCTATCACATCGACCTCCCTTCCGGAGAAGATGCTCTCCAACTCTTGGAGAGCCAAGGTATTCAGTATCATGGGGAAGGCGCCGAGAGGGAGGACTCCCGGCTTACCTCCAGCGAAGTAGTACTTCACCTTGAATTTCAGGAGCCTCCTTATCTCAGACTCCGGAATTAGCCTAGTCCAGACTGCGAACTCCACCTTTGGCCCAGGCAATCAGATCACCCTTCCATTTAACCGAGGAAAAATTTAACAATTGTCAGGAGGATGAGTTCGTTAATCGAGCGTCCTAGTTAATTCAATTGAATCGAACCCGAAAAATTAGTGGAAAGGGGGGTCACCCCCTCCGCTTGAGGAGGTACGCTGTCAGAATTAGTATGACGACTATAGCAGATGCAATAAGAGCGATCGTTAACGTATTTCCGGCTCCCGTCTCCGTCTCCTCGATAACGGTCGTGATTGTTGTCAGTGCACTGCTTGTCTTTGATGGAGGTTGCTTGGTGATTGGCGTAGTAGTCTGGATCGGCTGTGTAGGAGACTCAGTAGTCTCCACCACGGATGATGTGGTCGGTGTGGTGGCCTGCTGAGTTTGGGTCACCGTCTCAGTCTCAGTTTCGGTTTCATTTGTAACTGGAGCTGTGGATGTCTCACCCTTGATGTAAACCGTGAGATAGGCCTTCTTGTATTCCACTACCTTTGAGCTGTAACCATCCGTGTCCGGATAGAACTCTATCACGTACTTCCCGGGTGGAGCGTACTTCCAAGCTGTGATGTTCAGGGTTGTGGAGAACCCTGGCTCTCTCTCGAAGTCGGGTATCTCTATCTTGAGAGGCCCGACTTTCAGGCCAGGAGCCTCTATCACCCTGTAGGAGAGGCCCACGGATCCAGCGAATGTTCCGCTCTCCGTAGCCGTTATCGATGTGGACTGTCCCCTCTCCAAGGAGATCTCTGAGTCGGAAAGGGTTATCTCGGCAGTGGGCTTGACGAATTCTACGTATAAGGTGGGCGTGTACTTCGATATATGGGATCTCTCTGCCCCCTCCTTGCTGTAGAAGTCGATATAGAGCCTCATTGAGCTGGAAGATCCGAAATCCGAGGGGCTCACCTTTCCTACGCGGGGTCTAATTATGATCCCGTGATCCTCCATGGAGCCTTCGAGGACCCTCTTGACGTAGTCCGTGACGAGAAAGCCTACAGACCTACCCTCGCTGAGGGATTCATCTACCCTTATCTTTACCTCGTAATCTGGCTCCGCGTAACCTCCGGGCGTCTTCCAAAGGGCCTTGTCAGTTCTGTGGAGCCATGTGGTTTCGGAGTCGTTGAACTCCTGCTTCAGTACATAGAGGAGAAGGTCCAGACTCCTGTCTGGGGGATTCATCACATATAGCCACAGCTTGGCCTGCTTTATTTGGGCTCCTGGGGGTATCTCGGACATGTTGAACTTCAACAATGCGCTGTAGGGCCCCTTTAGGACCACCTTGTAGGCCAAGTGAGATAGTACAGTGGGATCAACGACCTTCAGGGCATCCATCCCTACCCTCAATTCGCTCTGATTGAATAGCTTGCAGTCCGTGCACCCCTTGTAAATGTAGGTATCACCGACCGGTTTCAGATACATTTTGGCGGTATCTGGCTCCCCGTACGCTGGTACTAGAGGAATCACCAGCAGTAGGGAAGTCAGAAAGATCTGGGCGAGAAATATAAGAGATTTAGAACTCACTCTCATCCGCTCCGGTTATGTAGGGGAATCTCTACTTCATTAAATTAACTGTCTGTTCAATAAATCTAAGAATTGAAAAATGAGGAAGAACCTCCTTAACCCCGCCACCCGAGGTATCTCTGTACGAAGAGCCTATATTCGATTGGGGAGGGATCTGAGTGGCGGTTCTGATCCCAGAAAGAGGGTTAGTGAGAGATATGCCTAGGTTCTCTTCTTCCTCACCAGAAACAGGACGATAACTACGAGCAAGGCTACTAAGAGACCTAGAGGGAGAAGCAAGGGGTTTGCAGGCTCCCTTCCCTCAGTAGCGTATTCTGTGGTAATGTGGGTGGTGAATGTCAGTGACCTCGTTCCCCCACTAGTGGTACGAGGTGATGTCGAGGTGGTGGGGGTCTTTGTAGCTGATGGCGAAGGCGTACTCACCGCGGAGGTTGGAGTCGTTTCAGTGGGAGGGGATGATGTTGATTGCGGGGTGGTCCGCGTTTGCGTCGTGTTTGGGGCTCTTTCCCTAACTGTGATGGTCAGATAGGCGTTACCGTACTCTACCACATCAGGCCCATAATCTCCCGTATCCGGGTAGAACTCCACGACGTACTTACCGGCTGGAGCATGATCCCCGACCTTCAGTGTGACATTTACTGAGAAGCCTTGCTGTTTCTCATAATCGGACACCCTTATGTCGAGGGGGCCCACCTTCGGGCCTGGGGCTTCCACTACACGGTAAGCTAATCCTACCGCTCCGGAGAAGGTTCCTTCCTCAGATATCGCTATTGTTGCGGTCTCCCCTCTCTCGAGATCCAATGAACTCTGGGATACGGATAGGATGGCGGTCGGTTTAACGAATTCTACGTAGAGATCTGGCCGGTACTTTGACTTCATTAGCCTCTTCGATCCTTCCAAGCTGTAGAAATCCACGTAATACGATATGACCTCACCCAACCTAATGTCCCTGTACGTCAGCGGTGTTACATCAGATCTCAGTATGAGCCCATAATCCTCTATTTCCCCCGAATGTACTTTTCGAACGTAGTCCGTCACCAGAAAACCTACTGTATCCCCCTCACTTATGGACTCATCAACTCTCACCTTTTGCAGGTAGTTGGGATCGGCGTAGCCTCCTTTCGTGCGCCACATCTTCGTATAGTTCCTCTGAATCCAGTTGACATGGGTTTCATTGTACTCCTCCTTGAGGACATGGAGGTACAGTGTCACCTGATCCTCTGGAGGATTCATCACATACAGCCACAACCTAGCTGTCTTTATTTCCGCCCCAGGAGGGATCTTCGATAGGTTGAACCTTATGAGAATATTAGAGTTGTTCTTGTACGAGGCCTTTATCTTAAAGGATGGATCCCTGACCCCTATAGCTTGGTAACCCACTCTGAGCTCACTCCGGTTGAACATTTTGCACCAGCTACAGTCTTTCAGGATGTAAGTGTCGCTGATGGGAGGAAGGTGTACCTTAGCATCGGAGGGAGATGGGCGTACCGTCACTACTATCGAAGATACGAAGAGAAGTAGGAGGATGAGGTGAATTAGAGGCCTAATCCTAGCTAGCATTAGAGCGTCATCCCACGATTGAACAACGCTCGGTTATAAAAACTAATGAGTTAAAAATAGTGAGATTCCATCTGCCTGCGAGTCCCAGAAATTGGGAGGGCAGAGCAGGAGGTTCACCACCTGGGCCTGCCTCTGTAACTATTATCCCTTCCGTAACCCCCGTAACTCCTTCTCCTCCTAGGAGGTCGGTAGTCTTCAGGGGCTTCCGGAACATCCTCCGGGATCTGGTCGGCTGGGACGACGTCGGAGTCCTCGGCCTCGGCTATGCTGCCCAAGTTTCCTAGGTTGAGCTGTACCTTCCCCCTGTAAACGGTGGTGAAGGCATTCTGCAGCTCCACAACCTGTCCCTCGGACAGCTTACCAGCGTGGTCTCCCCACAGGGTCAGGGTGACCCTACCGGTCTCGTCACCTACGGTGGCCTCCGAAAGAGTCCGGGGGCCCTTTCTAGTCTCTACAACGCGGGGTTCGCCCGCTTCGATGACCCGGACCTTCACGTTGACGCTATTATCTCCGGGTCTTAGCTCGGATACTTTCTTGCTGGTCGACATACTACTCGCCTCAAGGGGCGTTGGTCTAGCCCCTCTGATGGCTTTATAAATGTATGCCACTGCCTCCCTTTCATTACATTTTTCGGAATATATTTTCCACTCCATGTCCAGCTCGTGTTCGTTGATGGTCCTTCTCACACTTTTCGTAAATTAACATGCGATTACTATCCGTTAAATGGTCATTTCTTACCAATACCACGGGTCATAAAAGAAAATATTTTTATTTCACCCATGTTCTATTTATTGTTTGGACCCTGTATGCCAGAGAGTGAGGGAGTCGAGGTCAAGGACCTCGTTTATTTCCTGAGGAGGGTCTTGGGGAATCCTGTCACCAGATCGGTAGTTAGGAAACTGGGATCACCCAAGCAGATTACAAAGCTATTGGGCATCTATGCCGGGGTCGAGGAACCCTCCAACAGAAGGGAGAGGTTCCTCTCCTCCATGATAAGCAAGATCCTCTCGATGTCGGCCTCTAGGTTCGGAGTCAGCGAGGAGTCGTTGAGGAACGGGCTCAGGGATGCTTATATGAGGAGGGGCGTCGCCAATGTACTCTTAGGAATAGCTTACTATGGCATCACGAGGCCCCAGAGGCTTTACGCCCCCTTCATGGTGGTGTGGGACTTCACGAAGAGGTGTAACCTGAGGTGCAAACACTGCTACGCCAATGCCTCCCCGTTCCCAGCTCCGGACGAACTCACTCTAGATCAGAAGTTGGAGGTACTGAGGCAGTTGGACGAAGCTGGAGTGGCTGCCCTATCCTTCTCCGGAGGTGAGCCGCTGATGAGTCCTGACTTCTGGATCGTGGCGAGGGAGGCCGCTAAGACGGGGATGTACGTAAGCGTTGCTACTAACGGTACTCTCATAAGGCCTGAGGTCGCGAGGAGGCTGAAAGAGATAGGTGTGCGCTACGTGGAGGTCAGCCTAGATTCTCCCAACCCGGAGGATCACGATAGCTTCAGGGGAATAAAGGGAGCGTGGGAGAGGGCGGTTCAGGGGATAAAGAACGCTAAGGCCGCTGGACTGGAAGTTGGCATAGCCACCACTGTAACGAAGATGAACTACAAGCAGCTCCCCGAGATGATAAAGCTGGCGAAGGAGCTGAGGGTCGACAGGTTCATAGCGTTCAACTTCATACCGACCGGAAGGGGCAGGGAGATAGTGGAGATGGACCTCTCTCCCAAGGAGAGGTACGAGGTGCTCAACCTCCTCTACTCCGAGCTGTCCTCGGGCCAGCTCCAAGCCTTCTCGACCAGCCCCATATACGCGGTGGTTTCTCTGAAGGGTGTTGATAAGGGAGGGAAGCTGACCCCCACCCACTTCGCTGACCTCCAGATACCTGAGGAGTATCTTTCCGCCGGGTTCGCCTTGGGTGAGTTCTTGGGAGGCTGCGGCGCCGGTAGGATTTACTGCTCCATTGAACACAACGGCGACATACAGCCCTGCGTCTTCATGCCCATAGTGGTCGGAAACGTGTTGAGAGACGGGTTCCTCAACGTTTGGCACAACAGTGAACTCTTCAACAGGCTGAGAGATAGAGACCATTACTACTGCTCGTTCTGCCCCTACAGGTACGTATGCGGGGGCTGCAGGGCCAGAGCGTATGCATACTATGGGGATCCCCTTGGGCCCGACCCGAGCTGCGAGTTCAATGAGAAGCTCTGGGAGGAGCTGGTTTCCTCGGTGGAGGAGATAGGCGATCAGGTGGTCGTGAGTCACTGAACCCACTTAATACCTTTTCCTTCCTCTCTTGCTCCTTCCTCACCCTTTTCTTCATCTATTCCCCTGAATCCCGATAACCTCCGAGCTGAATGGGCCGTGAGGTACTTCCCGTTATCGTGATAGCTCCTTCAACTAGATCTGTGGAATTAGAAAATTAGGGAAAAAGAGAGGGAGTTTAGGGCCAGATGCCCCTTATCTCCATGGCCTTGGCCACTCTTCCGACAGCGAGCACCAAGGCAGCGGTCCTCATGTCTATGTTCATTTCCTTGTGCTTGTTGTATACGTCCCTGAAGGCTTTGGTCATCTTGGCCCTGAGCTTCTGCCTGACGGTGTCTATGTCCCACCACTCCCTAGTCCTAGCCTGCACCCACTCGAAGTAGCTGACGGTCACGCCACCGGCGTTGGCGAGTATATCGGGTATCACGAGCACGCCCTTCTGGAACAGTATCTCGTCGGCCTCAGGCGTGGTCGGACCGTTGGCGGCCTCGGCCACTATCTTGGCCTTCACGTTGTCGGCGTTCTCCTTGGTTATCACGTTCTCAATGGCGGCGGGGATCAGCACATCGACATCAAGCTCGAGCAGCTTCTTGTTGCCCTCGACGGGATCGGCAGCTATCGGGGTGGAGCCAGGGAAGTCCTTCACGCTGCCGGTCTTCTTCTTGTGCTCGAGCACGGCGTCGGGGTCGAGGCCGTCGGGGTTGTAGATCGCGCCCCTAGTGT
>WAOH01000008.1 GCA_015521385.1 Thermoproteota archaeon | reverse complement strand
GGTTAATAATCACGGAGGAGGAATGGGGGGGTGAGAGGATGATCCCGGGGAGGAGGATCGGACCTTAGATCCCCTCTCGGGGTGATCCTACCCTTCCACTCCTCCTCTCTGAAGGCGGCTTTTTTGTAATGTGGCCGAATGGAAGATTTATCAATTTCTTGTCCGGCCCTTAGTAGGTGATTTCATGCTGAAGGTCTCCAAATGTAACAAGCTCCCCATGGATAAGCAACCCATTGAGATCGTCGAGAGGAAGGGAAAGGGTCATCCAGATACGATCACCGACGGCATAATGGAGCGAGTCGCCCTAGAACTCAATAAAGAGTATCTCAGGAAGTTCGGCGGAATTCTGCACTATAACGCGGATAAATCGCTCTTAGCTGCCGGGGTTACCGAGCCGCAGTTCGGTGGGGGAAAGGTAATAGAACCCATGCTGATCGTCTTCGGAGACAGGGCCACCGTGTCCTACGCTGGCGAATCCATCGACTTGGAGAGAATCGTCGTTAACGCGGCCAAGAGCTGGATAAGGGAGAACCTCAGGTTCGTCGATCCGGACGAGCATGTCCGCTACCAAATAGAGCTGAAGCAGGGAAGTGCTGAACTGACTGACATATTCAGAAGGGGCTCCGAGGTAATGGGCGCCAACGACACGTCTGCAGCGGTCGGCTATGCCCCGCTCTCCAGAACCGAGAGGGTGGTTTTAGAGCTGGAAAAATACCTGAACTCCCCCGAGTTCAAGAGGGACTTCGAGGAGACCGGAGAGGACATAAAGGTCATGGGGAGCCGGCATAACGATCACTTGGATCTGACGATAGCGCTCGCTTTCGTAGACAGGTTCATCTCCAGCGAGTCCGAGTACTTCAGGAGTAAGCAGGAGGTCCTAGATAGGGTAAACTCCTTCCTGAAGGAGAGGTTCGCGAACGACTTTGAGGGGGTCGATGTCCACATTAACACGCTGGATGTGGAGGGTAGAGGGGTTCACGGCGTGTACCTGACCGTCCTGGGCACTTCAGCCGAGGGAGGTGACTCGGGCCAGGTTGGGAGAGGGAACGGGGTAAACGGGGTCATCCCGTTGATGAGACCCAGGAGTTCCGAGGCCGCCGCTGGGAAGAACCCCGTAAGTCACGTAGGCAAGATATACAACGCGTATACGCATGAGATAGCCCGGAAGATAGTGGAAGAGGTAGAAGAGGTCCAAGAGGTCTATGTTTGGCTGCTTAGCATGATAGGGAAGCCTATAAACGAGCCGGCGCTGGCTGCGGCCGAGGTGTACACCGAGGCGAACTTCGACGACATAAAGGGACAGGTAGAGGAGATCATAGCTTCTGAACTCGATAATATAGGGGAATTCGTCAACAGACTCATAGACGGGATGGTCCCAGTCTACTGACCGCTTAGCGCTAGGTAGGTGAGGTACAAAGACCTCACCCTGTCCTCCACTATTTCCCTAACCTTCTCCCTGAGGTACTTGGTGTACCTCCTCCAGTCAGCTCCCTCCCTCTCCTCAATCCTACTCACGGATCTCCTGATCTCGACTAAAGCATCCTTGAGGGATCGTTTTATTCCCCACATCCTCTTGGCCACTTCTTCCAGCGATATCGGCGAGACGCCCAAGAAGTCCTCCACCAAGGGCCTCAGTTCGACCACCTTTCCCTCGGATCTCAACCCCTGAAGCACGTATACTAGGGTTTTCTGCCCCAGCATGGTAAGGTCCCTGGACAGCGAATCGAAATCCCAGCACACAAGAACGAAACCCTCGTTAACTGCTCTCTCCAGTCCGGATAGGTTGTAACTCTGCCCCTCAAAGAACTCCTTGACGAGGGTCTGGATGCTCACGTCCTCGCCGTCGAACACGGCTACGACCCCTAGAGTCACAGCATCGGAGAGTGGCATCACCACGGTGTCCATCGTCATGATCTTGTGGGCCCTAGACGGCCTAGGTACAAGGAACTCCTTGCCCTCTAGGATCAGGGGTATCCTCTGCTTCAACAGTATGTAGCTTACCGCCCTCTTGGCGAACTTCTTGGCTAGGTCCCACCTCAGCCCCGAGACCACCAGCTCATAGTGAGCTTGATCGTCGATGAGCATCATCAGCACCTCAGACAGATCGTCTGGCTGGAAGCCCTCTATGTCCTTGAGCAGGGCCGACCAGTCCAACTGTTCAAGGAGACCGGCTGACTCTGGTTCATGAAGCAACATCACCTTCTTATCACCTATGTTCGTCACCTCGTAAGCTATCGCGTCCACCGGTATGCCCCTCGAGACCCTCATGACCAGCAGCAGCGTCGCTAAGCCTATTCTCAGCCAGGTGAGATCCTCGCTGGGATCCAGCTCGACCGATAGGCCGTAGGTATAGTCCCTGTAGACTCCTCCGGTAGGCCCTATCACCGGGAGGGACTTGCTCTCCCTGATGAAGAGGGTCTTACCGTCTAGGGGGACGGGTCTCACCTTGGAGGATGTCACCCTCCAGTAGACCCTGTTGGGGATCTTAGTCCTGAGACCGAATCCGTCGGTGGGGGGATCAACCACACAAACGACCTCGCTCCCCACCCTGCCCCGGTAGTAGTCGTCTATCAGATCCGCCCTCTCTCCCCACTCCATCTTGGTTCTCTCGTACTCCTCTATGACGAAGGCGAGCG
>WAOH01000007.1 GCA_015521385.1 Thermoproteota archaeon | reverse complement strand
CGTATATCAGGGCGTTTAGGACCCCCACCCACCCGGAAATGGTCCACATGATGAGGGAGACCGTCGTCAGGAGGGGCAGGTTGAGGAGAAGGAAGGAGAGAGTTTTGATGGCCGCCACCTTGGACCTAGTCAGGGGAAGCAGGTACAGGGCCTTGGCCCCGGAGGACTCGGATATGTAGAGGTAGACCACCGAGAACCCTCCGAGCCCCCCGACCGAGAGCATGAACAGCGACGCATAGTTCGGACCGAGGAAGTCGCCCAGGAAGGTCGTCTGGGGCGATATGAGGGATATAGGGAAGACCAAGGAGTATATTATCAGGGAGGCGAGGACCCTCGGGGTCCTGAGGACTATCCTCACCTCCCTGAGCAGGGCTGCCCACAGGCCGTGGGTCAAGCTCCACTTGGGAGGGCGTGCAGGTGTTGGAACCTCCTCGATCGAGATCTTCCTCCAGAACCTCTTGGAGCCAAGGATCATGATCGCTACTGAAAGGAGGAGGAGCGCCGATGATGAGGCCAGGGCGATGGGGGAGGTGAGATAGCAGAAGCTCAGAGGGACAACCCATTCAGGTACGTAGGCTCCGGTCTCGATGGAGCTCAGGAACCACGACGCCACTGGACCGATGGCGAATCCCAAGCTCAACAGGGATAGCCAAGCGAGGGTCGAACTCATCAGCCCCCTCCCGCTCCTCGTGTAGCCGGCGCTGTACGACCCAGCTAGGTAGCCCAGCCCCAGGGAGAGGTTGAGCGACGTGAAGGACATCAGTAGGCTCGCAAGCAGGGTGGTCAGGTCCCCCAATATGAGGGAGGAGATCAGTCCTGCCGGTACGAGGAGGAAGGGAAGGGCGGCGCCTCCCCAGTAGATGCCTATCCAGAGCAGGACGCTCCTGATTCCCCCCTCGTCTATGGGGAGCTGCCTGAGGGGATCCAGCAGCCTGTCCGAGATGAGCATCTGGAGGTTCAGGGCCATCGTGAGGACTCCCATGACCACGTCCATCATGAAGAGCATCGAGAGGAGGAGGTAAGACACCTCCCTCCCGAGAATCGCTCCCAGTCCCAGGGAGGACGATAAGAGGGAGAACATGACTGTCAGGAGGATGTTGTACCTCAGGGCGCTCTTCCCGGTTATCCTGATGAACTCCCTCCCCTTTCCGTGCTTTCTGGCCGATCTGTAGGCTGCCTCCATGGCTATGATCTCTGCGGCCCTCCTCCAAGCCATGCTTCCCATTGAAGTTGTCGGTGAGGCATTATTAACGTTGTTCGGAGCTACAAAACTTTCCCAATACGCGTGAAAACGTTCCCCATGAAGTGCGGTCGCATCAGGTGAGTTGTGTGCGAGTGGCTGCTGGACGCCAAGTTAAGTGATGAATTGAGGCTCCTCTTCGTCGACTGGGATGGACGCAGGAGTGAGAGGAGGAGGGTCTCACTAGAGATCTACGCCTCGTATGAGGGGTGGCTGGAGGAGTTCGCTGACGCTCACGATCTGGACATGAGGGTGGAGGGGTGGCTTGGGCCTCCCCTCTACAGGAACTCGCTGGATGTGGCGGTAATTGAAGTGGAGCCAAGCCTCTACAGGCGCGTCTTCAGAGCCCTTCACGGCAGGGTAGAACTGTGGAACACCTTTCCACCTCCGCTCCAGCAGGTCCTGTGGAGGATGGGCCTCACTCCCTCCTCGTGCGGCGAAGACATACCCGAGCCCAGGTACGTGAAGCTAGGTTTCAGGGGATGGGCTGGTCCCCCCAACGTTCCCTCTTGGAGGTACGTCAGGGAGGTGGAGGTCTCCCTCAACGGCGAACCAGTTACGCTGAACCCGAAGGAGGTGAGCGACGTCGTCGAGACCTACTCACCTCATGTAATCGTCTTGGAGGGCCCCAAATGGAGGAAGTTGGCCCTCTCGATTCCCGGGGTCAGGTCCGCCCTGAGGAGCGGTGTGTTGGTGGACTCCCTGCCGCTGGGAGTGGCAGTGAGGGGGCTCATGGAGTGGAGTTCCCTCTCCCACGCTCCGATCAGGCTGGCGTCCGGCTACACGATAGGGAAGGTGCTCACCAGCGTGGAAGCCTTCAAGGCCATGGAGAGAAGGTATCTGGTGCCTGACGTGGCCGTGAGGGTGGAGAGGTGGAAGAGCGTCGGGGAGCTGGTGAGAGCGGATAGAGGCGGTCTGATCCTCACGCCAAGGCCCGGGATCTACTGGGATGTGGCTCAGCTGGATTTCGACTCCTTCTTCCCATCGATAATCAGCCAAGAGAACATAAGTCCCGAGACCGTGAACGATCCCCTCTGCTCCGACTGGTTCGAGGTCCCGGGGGTGGGCCACAGGGTATGCAGGGAGAGGAGGGGACTGGTCTCGGAGGCGGTGGGCGAATTAGTGAGGAGGAAGAGGTTATACAGGTCCATGGGCGACTCCGATAGGCTAGAGGCGATTAAGTGGGTTCTGGTAGCCTGTTTCGGTTACTTGGGGTATAGAAACGCAAGGTTCGGCAGTATCGAATCCTATGAACTGTCTCTTATACACATCTCCG
>WAOH01000006.1 GCA_015521385.1 Thermoproteota archaeon | reverse complement strand
TCAAACATCCTTTCTTCCGAGAAACCTTTCGTAGTATTCCCAAGCCTCCTCCAGCCCTAGAATTTTCTCCCTTGGGAACCATCTCTCGCGACCGAGCCCCCTCTTATACTCGTAGCGACGAACCCACTCGATAGCCGCGCTCAATGTATCCCTCGTGGTTTGAAGGACATATATAATGTCATCGAGCTTTCTCCTCTTCCTCTCAACAATAAAACCTATTTCTTCCCGAAATCTCCTAAGGTTCTCCAGCCCCCTTATGTTGAAACGGTAGCAGTCCTTCCTTGCCTCTACTCTCCCTTTGGAGGATACGAACACCCTGCCCCTCCTATAGGCTAGGGATATCTTCGAGGGCGATATCCCGAGATCTACCAGTTCTCGTCTTATGGCCTTGAGGAGGTCCAGATCTGTGTTGCTCACAACTATGAACCCCTGAAAGTACCCTAGGACGTTGACTATACCGCTGGGGGAAGCCTCGCAGTCGAAGAACGCCTGAATGAACTCCCTGGGGTTCCTCCTCAGGTGTTCGAAGATGTTCTCCCTCCTGCTGAAGTGATCCACCAGCTCCCTCGACTGGACCTCCACGTAGTACCTGCCGTCCGCCAGCCTACCAACGGCATAGGGCCCTTCCCTTCCCATTATGACCGCCAGTTTCTTGGCAGCCTCCTCGGCAAGCTCCCTGTCCTTCACCTTGAGCGAGAAGAATCGCCCCTTCCTGTTCACCTTTATTGATCCATCACCAGCATATGCACCAGCTATCCAGGCGAGTTCCCTCTCTTTCGACATGTCGGGGTGGTTGTAGGGCTCCCTCTCAGGAATGTGGAGTCCCCTGACCCAGTAGGATATGTTGGACCTGCTCACCTCCACCCCATACTCCTCCCTCAGAATCCTCTGGATCTTTCTGTAGCTAACACCTTTGCTGTGGAGCTCCAAGACCCGCCTGTATAGCTCCAGCCGGAGGTTATGGGGGATGCGCCTGCCTGGCATGTCTCCTAACTCCTATAATCATCACGAGATTCACAAAACGTGGAATTGGTGAAAGTTTTACGTGATTAAGTTAGATTTAGATACGGTTGGGATCGAGTTTCATTTCCACCCTTGACGCATGACGGTGATGAGAGGCGATTCAAATGATAGTAGATTCTCTTATATATTAGTAATTCCATATTTTACTAGATGAGGAGGGTAGTGAAGGTCACCAGGAACTACCAGGTCACCATACCGGCTGGCGTGAGGGAGCGGGCCGGTATAAGAGAGGGAGACCTAGTGGAGGTATCCTACGACGAGAAGGAGGGGGTGGTGAAGATAGCCCCCGTCAGGCGGAAGCGCCTGACGATAAGGCTGGGCAGGAGCATAAGCGTGGAGGAGATGGAGAGGGCCGTGGAGGAGGCGCTGGATGAAGCCACTTCTCCCTGACACCAACGTCCTAGTTTATGAGACGGTGGAGGACTCCTCTAACCATGAGGAGGCCTGCGAGATAATCGACTCGGCGGGGAGGATCATCCTGCCGTCGATAGTCCTGCACGAGTACCTCTGGGTAATGGTCAGGCAGCTCGAGGTGCCCCCGGACTTCGTGGCGCGGAAGGTGGACGAGTACCTGAGCGATCACAGGGTCAGGTACGTTGCTGAGCCGGGAGACGCCGTTCTGGATGCCCTCGAGCTGTTGAGGGAGAGGCCAGTCCGCGACCTGAATGACCTCCTGATCCTCTTCACGGCAGCGCGTTACGGCGCCGTTCTGGCGACCTTCGACCGGGCGCTGGGGAAGATGGCCGGGGCCTTCGGTCTGGAGGTGGTGCCGGCCAAGTAGACTACACCTCCAAGATCGGTGATCATAGAAGGGGAGGAGGAATTAGAGCGGCTGCATCTAGGCCATGGTGTATGGCAGGAGACAATGTGGAGTTGACGCTGGAAGATCTCCCGGGTATGACATCTTATTCCGCGGGGAGGGTCCCTGAATTCGACGGAGGGAAAGCTAAGGGAGGAGGTCCACTAAATAGCGGGGAGGGATTTGCATAGACCTGAATGTGTGAAGAGCTTCAGGCCGAGGATAAAGTGGAGGGAGAAGAGATCACGGGGCCACGGCGACATCGGTGATCCTCTTCAGGCTGTCGTCCCTGAAGATGAGATATGTCTCTCCCGTGTCTATGTCGAAGAGATATATGCTGCTCTCGAAATCGGCGAACAGCAGTCCTTTAGCTACGGTCCTCTCTCCATCAGCGGTTCTTATTCTGGCACCCTCAACGTAATCCATTCCCATCACAGGGATCGGTAACTTTGCTAGCTTCGTGAATCTCCCTCCCTTGTATGAGAAGATCCAGCTCGGGCGGTGATTTCCGGACGATATGAATAGGGTCCCGTCCGGGGCGAACTCGAAGTTACCAGCCCAGTAGCTGTGGATGCTGTCAAGGGGCACCTCCAAATACGGGACAGCCCCGTTTTCCTCTACCTTGTAGATCCTGCCGTTCTCGCCGGCCCCCCAAGCCTCGCTGAAGTAGAGCTTCTGATCGTTACCGAACCGTATGCATCTGATGTATGTGCTGTGCTCGAATGCCACTGCCTCGTTATGGGAGGGGAGCAGGTGAAGGATTATCTGCGCCTTACTCGTATCCGTGTAGAATACCTTCTCCCCTATTGAGGGATGGGGGGTGAAGGCCCCGATCCACTTGGGATATGCGTCGAATACCGGGGTAACCCTTCCGGATGAGGAATCGTACTGAAGCACCTTCCCTACCTCCCTGACGGCGAACCATATTCTCGAGGGACTTATCAAAGTGGCTTCGATCGATCCCTGCGATGTGGCTCGTGGTGTCGTGGTATGCGCGCTGCCCTCCGACTCCGACGGACCTCTAGCGCTTGATGTAGTGCCTCCACCTGTCTCAGGGGAGGTTGTGGGGGGCGATGTCGGTCGTGATTGGGTCGAGTTTGATTGCTTGATCACCGTGATTACGGTTACCGTCTTGCTCCCGGGGGCCATGTATGTGTAGATGGCCCCAAGGAGGAGAACTATCACCACTAATACGGCTACGAGGAGGAGCTTGGAGGAACCATCGCGGGTCAAGGTAGCACTCTCCACGGTTTCTAAATCTCTACATTAATTTAAACATTAAGATCAATAAATATCGGTATTCATGCCAGAATTCTAAGTATTATAT
>WAOH01000005.1 GCA_015521385.1 Thermoproteota archaeon | reverse complement strand
TCTCTATTGGTGATCCCCGCGCCGCAGAGTAGGTCGACATCAGGATTGACGTCTATCACCGCCTTGAGCGAGTTCTGAACGACCTCAGGTTTGGCCTTGGACACGGGAATGCCCGTTCCGATGAGCTCGGGAGGCTCTATGGCAACTGCGTCCGGGGATAGGGCAGCGACAGCTGCCGACTCCTGAGGTGTAGGGGCGCACACTATGGATGAGAGACCCAATTCCTTCAGCTTTGAAACGGCTACCCCTATGTGATGGAGTTTTATCTGCTTCTCCGAATGGTTCAACAGGGAACCCTTAGCACCGAGCTCCTTTACGAGGTCAGGCGAGATGTGGCCCGTGTGGGCTCCTGGGTCCACCGGATCTACATGCTGGGAGTACACTGGAATATCGACGCTCTCCGCCACCATCCTCAAATCGAGTAAGTTAGGTGCTATCCCGATGAGGATCCCGGTCTCCCTCCAGACCTTCTCCGCCTGCCTAGCTATCTCCACGGCCCTATCTCCTGAGGCCTGCGAGTACGTCTTCAGGTTAACCAGCAGCCTAGGAACCTCGGTCATAATCTAGTAGCCCTCCCAAACCTTAATCAGCTTTTTGTAGGTGGGATCCCCGATTGAGATGAAGCTGGACTACAGGTGCCCCGCCTGCATATTGAAGGTAGCAGCCAGGGAGGCTAGATATGTACCAGCTGAGAGGAGACTCCCCTTCATCAGGGATGTGGTCAGGGTCCTTCACTCCATGATGGACGAGGCGCCCACCCCCGCTCACATAGCGGCCGAGAGGGAGAAGCTCCTCAAATCTTACTCCGGATCGGAGGATCCCTATGCGGGCAGAAAGAGGGAACTGATTGAAAAAGTTAGGAGGGATCTAGTTCCTCTGATCGAGGAGGAGCTAGCCAATCTACCAGAGGGCTATCACAGATTCAGGTGGCTCGCCCTAAACTCCGCATCAGCGAATGGATACGAGGTCCCACTGATGGGAGTAAAGAGCCCCGTGGATAGGTTCACCGAGGTAGTGGCTAGGGATTTGGAGATAGACGACACCGAGGAGGCGTTCGACATAGTTACGCAGGCCGGTCCCGGGGACATAATATCCTTCATCTTCGACAACGCCCACGAGGCACCAGTCGACCTCATCTTGGTCAGGTACTTGGAGCAGATGGGCAAGACCGTGTATCTATTTGCGAAGAGGTTCCCCATGGCCGACGATCTAACTGTGGAGGAGCTGAGATCTCTGCACAAGTCGCCTTACATCTTCGGTCTGAGTTCCCCGCTGGGAGTCATGCCCGAGAGGGAGACGGAGGTTAATATGAATATCCTCAGATCTTCAAAGCTCATCATAGCCAAGGGAATGGCCAACTACGAGACCCTCACGGAGGTGGACCTCGGTGTGAGGGTATTGCACCTGCTCACACTAAAATGCGAAGCCGTTGCGGAACATGCTGGTGGAAGGCTGGGGAATCCGGCGGCCATACTGAGGTGATAGGATGGCTGAGTTCTCCATGGATGAGGGTGAATATCTGGTTAGGCTGGCTAGAAAATCCATAGAGTACTACATGGAGAGGGGATCGGTTCTCGAGGTCGATCCCCCCTATTCCAAGCTGAAGGATCCTTACGGGGCCTTCGTGACCCTGAACACGTATCCCGAGGGGAACCTCAGGGGTTGCATAGGTTATCCGGAACCAGTCCTCCCCCTATACAAGGCCGTCATAAGAGCGGCCATAGCGGCAGCATTCGAGGATCCGAGATTCCCTCCCCTAGCTAAGGAGGAGATCGACAGGGTTACGGTCGAGGTCTCGATACTGACTCCCCCCGAGAGGATAGACGACAAAGTGGAGAACAGGCTCGACCTGCCTAAACTGGTGACGGTAGGGAAGCACGGACTAATAGTTCGCCGCGGTGTGTATTCCGGCCTCCTGCTCCCGCAGGTCGCCGTGGAATACTCTTGGGACCCGGAGGAATTCCTGAGTCAGACCTGCATGAAAGCCGGAATGTGGGTGGACTGCTGGCTAAAGGAAGGAACGGAGGTGTACAGGTTCTCTGCGGAGATCTTCGAGGAAGAGGAACCCAATGGACGGGTCGTCAGGAGAGAGATAGGATAAGGTTGGATCGTATGCCAAGGGCCTACTTCTCACCTCTGGGCATAGGGTACGGGCATGCATCAAGATCCCTGAACCTAGCTCGGAGATTGAAGAAAGAGGGGTTCTCTATATTCTTCTCAGCCTATGGAGATGCTTCCTCCTACCTGAAGAATGCGAGAGATGTGGAAGTAGTGCAATGCGGCGAGGAGATGGTATGGAAGCAGAAGCCCGACGGAAGCCCCGATCTCTGGGGAACGCTCAAGAGTCTATCAGAACTGAGGAAATTTCTCCATCACATAAAGACTGAGAAGGAGAACATAGAAGCGGTATCACCGGATGTCGTAGTATCTGATTCCAGAATATCCACCTTGATCGCGGCTCAGTACTTGGGTGTGCCCAGCGTGGTAGTGCTCAATCAACCCAAGTTACTCCTCTCGCCCCTAATGAGGAGGGACTCACCTCCAGATGATTTAAGTGAGAGCGAGGGTTACAGCGTGCTCTCTACGGTCCTAGAGAAGCTCCTCAATATGGCGATGACTAGGTTTTGGGGACTGTCCCAGGCATCAATAATAGCCGATTTCCCTCCGCCCTTCAGCATATCTAAGTATCACACATCAGATCTCCCGAAACCCCTCATGGACAGGATAGTCTTCTCCGGACCGCTGATAGAGCCCGACTGTGAGCCGGACAGGGAAGAAGACTTGATACTGATAATGATATCCGGACCCGGAGCCGAGAGAAAGTCCTTGGCCGATGTGATATTGGACCTCCTTAACGACATACCGAGAGACCTCAAGGAGTACGAGTTCATAGTATCCTTGGGAGAGCCATCCAATTCAGGAAGCGAGGAGGTTCGGGGCAACGTCAGGATCTACAACTGGCTGCCGGATAAGTGGAGTTTCTTGGAGAGGGCCAAGCTGGTGGTTTCTAGGGCGGGGCACACTACAATCGCGGAGGCGCTCATGTGTGGGAAGCCTCTCCTGCTAATACCGGTTCCGGGCCAGACGGAAAAAATGGAGAACGCGCGCTCCATAGAGGAGATGGGGCTCGGCAGGATGATAAGGCAATCTGAGGTCAGGGAAGGGTTCTTCGAGGTGATGAGGTCTCTGCTCGAGGGAGATTACGGAGAGAGGGTCAGGGGATTCAGGGAGAGATTCAAGGACTGGAACTTCTTGGATAGGGCGGCTGGGATAATAGAGTCAGTTCTCTACTGAACTAGGGATTTGGTGACCGCCCATCTCAGCGCTCTGAATATCCTCTCCAAGTTCTGCGGTTCCCCGACTTGAATCCTTATCGCCCTCAGTCTGCCATTGGGGTACTCATCGACCTCGCACTTCCCACCGTACTCTTCCACCTTCCTCACGAGGAAAGAGCTTATGGGCCGCTCTCTAGCATCTATCACCACGTTTTCGGTCGGAACGAATACGATGCTGCCGGTCCTCTTGTTAACTCTGGCGATGCCGATCAAGGTACCGTCCTCCGAGGCCAGCCTCCTCTCCTCCACCTCCTTAGGTTGCTGGATTTCGGGCTCCGGCTTGAGTTGGTCCGCAGTCACCAATGTCTGCTCCAGCAGGACCTGATCAAGGGCCTCGACCATTTCCCTCAGCTGAAGGACTTCCCTCTCCAGCTTCTCTATTCTCCTCTTCAGGAACTCCCTGAGCTTGAGTAAATTCTTTATCCTCTCACTCCTTTCGGACAATCCTACCTTCCTCCAAGGATTTCCTGTACAGGTCCTTAAATCTGTTCACGCCTACCCTCGATATGAGGGGCCCCAGCTTGGGGCCCTGCGGCTGACCCAGCAGTATCATGTAAAGCGCCCTGAAGAACTCCCTTACTGGCACGCCCCTACCCCTAGCGGTCTCGAATGCCAAGTTCTGTATGTCCTCATCGCTCATACCCTCGGAGAGGCTCTCCACGAAGGAATCCACGGCTTCAAGGATCTCACCGTCTATCTCGACCGTCCCGAGCTCCTTACTGCCGAAGTTCTCCACGTAATTCTTGGCGTAGTACACGTATCTCCTGAAGACGTCATCGTCCAGCAGGGAATCAGGATCCACGCCATAGTACTTCGAGATGAGATCGGCGGTCAACCTCAACAACTCCTCGAAATCCATGTCCCTCGGGAGCATCGATACGACGTTGAGAACCGCGGAGTACCGGTAAGGCCACGGCTCCGGGACTCCCTCCATCAGATAGGTGAACTCCATGAGTCTCTTCAGGGTGATGCGGTCCCTCTCACTCCTTATCCTCTCCAGGTTATGATACTTCCTCACGTTGTTCTCCAACTCATTTATGTAGAGGGGAGAGCTCTGTAGGGATATACTCCTAGTTCCGTGATATCTCTTGAACATGAGCATCCTCAGGGCCTCAGGGGGAGAGAACTCCATCCACATCTGCGGAGTTATGACGTTCCCGGCGCTCTTACTTATCTTCCTCCTAGTGGAATCTAGGAACATCTCGTACATCACCGTGAGCGGTGGCTCGTATCCTAGAACCTCCCTAGCTATCCTCTCATTCACCCTGAAGGAGTCGGTTATGTCCTTCCCGTGAGGTTCGAACACTATCCCCAGTGCGGCCCACCTTGCCGCGAACTCCCCCTTCCAAGAGAGCTTACCATCCCCCTTCAGATAGGAGGCCTCACCTACGTACCCGCAACCCTTTATCCCCTTGAACTCCTGATCACACGCGTATATGACCTTCCCCTCCTCGGGAATTACCTTCAGCACCCTCGTCGTGTAGATCCTGCCGCACCTCTCACATCTGGGCCAGTAGTGAATCCATCCCTCCGGTTTACTTGACCCTACTTCCTCCCTGATTATCTTGTCGACCTTGTCGTTGTTCTCCAGCAGTTTAGAGACCTGCTCGTCCAGCAAACCGGATTTATAGGCCTCTGTCCCCGAGATGAACGTGAACTCGATGCCCAGCTTCTCCAAGGCATCTATCAGCATGGAGCTCATGTGTTCCCCGTAACTGGAATGGCACCCCCATGGATCGGGAATTTCGCTCACCGGCATTCCCAAGTACTTGGAGTATTCCTCAGGCACCCCCGCGGGTACCTTCCTCAGTCCATCCCTATCATCGCTGTACGCTATCAATTCGCTCTTGTACCCCAGTTCCTCTAGGGCCAGCTTGACCCCGTAAGCCCTGAGCGAATCTCCCACGGAACCTATGTGCGGGAAGCCGCTGGCCCCTATCCCTGATTCCACTCTCAGAACGTCTATCTTCCTTCCGAGTCTCTCCTCCCTCTCTACTATGTCCCTAGCTATTTTATCCAGCCAGAAGTGAGGCCTCCTCTCCGAACCCATGTCGATCGGTCCTATCGGTCGGGGAGCAATAAGAAATTTACCCAAAAATTAGAGGGGGTTTTCTCCCCCCGGGCTCACACCTGGGTGAGCTCGATCTCTATTACGCTTATGTCCCTCCTGCTGCCGTTCTCGTCGATGATCTCCTCGGTGCCAGTCCTGAGATCGGTTATCTTGATCTTGCCAGGGAAGTACTTGAGCCTGGTTATCTCGGCCACGTCAACGGCCCTAGAGATGGACCTGCCCCTGGCCTTCAGCACGATCTTCTTCACGCCCCTGTTTATCTGGAGGGTGGTAGCCATAACGTAGTTGATAGCAGGCTTCTTACCAACATAGACGATTCCCTCTTCAGCCACCATGCGTATCACCTCTCTATCCTCTGTAGGCCCGCCTCTTTCACTGGGGAGCCTGGAGGGCGAGCTGTGTCTGACTCACCACTCAGCAATTAAAAAAGTTACTCTCACTTCAGGAGCTTCCTAACATCTAGGAGGGAGATCTTATCCCCTTCCCTCCTCTCCAAGATGAGGGGCAGCTTTCCCTTCTCCAGCTCCAGTTTCGCCAGCTCGACGGGATCGGTCAGGCCTTCAGGTATCTCGTTCTCATCCAAAAAGAGGGGGGAGCCAGCCGCGATCTGCTGGG
The DNA here is from genome assembly GCA_015521385.1 of Thermoproteota archaeon. GTDB lineage: Archaea > Korarchaeota > Korarchaeia > Korarchaeales > Korarchaeaceae > Korarchaeum. The sequence continues at coordinate 5,993 of WAOH01000005.1, read as the reverse complement.
CCCTGATGGATATTATCCTGATTCGCTCGAACTTGGTGAGCCTCTTAGGACCCAGCAGATCGCTATTAGCCGTCACCTCACTCCTCACCCTTGCCCTTACCGCCTTCGAACTTCTTACCGGCAGCAGCTATTATATCATCGATCTTGAGCACGGTGGTCGCGAACTCGGCTGCGGACTCTATGGCCCTCCTGATCACCCTCTCGGGCTCTATTATGTCCTTCTCGTACATGTTCTCCACTTCTCCGGTGTATATGTTGAAACCGTACTCCTTCTTGCCCTCAGCGTGCGCCTTCCTCAGTTCGGCCAGCTTGACTATCGGGTCATGGCCAGCGTTCTCTATCAGGGTCTTGGGTATGGACTCGAGGGCCTCGGCGAACTTCTCCACCACGTTCTGCTCCTTTCCACCGAGCTGGACCGCGTAGTCCCTGAGCTTGAGCACCAGATCCGTCCAAGCAGCACCGGCGCCTACGACGATCTTCTCATCCTCTATAACGTTCCTGACCACGCTCAAAGCGTCGTGCAGGTTCCTCTCGGCCTCGTCTATGACCTGCTTCTCACCGCCCCTTATCAGTATGCTGACGGCCCTGGGATCCTTGCATCCCTCTACGAAGACCATCTTGTCCTCTCCGACCCTCCTCTCCTCAACGAGCTCAGCGTAACCAAGGTCCTTCTCGGATATCTCCTTGACGTTGACGACTATCTTGGCGCCGGTGGCCTTGGCGAGCTTCTCCATGTCCGACTTCCTCACCCTCCTGACGGCCAGTATGCCGTGCTTCGCTAGGAAGTGCTGAGCGACATCGTCGATACCCTTCTGGCAGAACACCACGTTGGCGCCGGTGGCGGCTATCTTCTCCACGAGCTCGGCCAGCATCTGCTTCTCCTGGTCCAAGAACTCCTTCACCTGAGTTGGTGAGGTTACTCTGATCTTGGAGGAGAGCTCGGGCTTCTTTATCTCGAGGGCGCTCTCTATGAGGGCTATCTTGGCGTTCTCTATCCTCCTGGGCATCCTGGGGTGCACGACCTCCTTATCGATCACTATGCCCCTGATGAGCTTGGTGTCGAACAGGGAACCACCCTCCTTCTTCTCCAGCTTTATGTTATCTAGATCAACGATCCTCTTACCATCTCTCTCCTCCACGACCTGTAGGGCAGCGTCGACGACCAGATCAGCCAGATAGTCCAGCGCCACTCGGGCGGACTTGCTGCTCATAGCTATCTTGGCTATCTTCTTCAGCAGCTCCTTGTCGTTCCACGGGACCTTGATCGCTATCTCATTCAGGTACTCCACCGCCTTCTCCGCGGCCTTCCTGTATCCGGAGATTATCACCGTGGGATGTATGCCCAAATCCAGTAGGTCCTCCGCCTTGGCCAGTAGCTCGCCGGCTAGGAGAACCACGGTGGTGGTACCGTCCCCGGCCTCCTGCTCCTGAGATTTGGCCAAGTCCACCATCATCTTGGCCGTGGGATGCTCGACCTCTATTTCCTTCATTATGGTGGCACCGTCGTGGGTGATTATCACATCCCCGAAGGGGTCGACGAGCATCTTCTGCATGCCCTTGGGACTGAGGGAAGTCCTTATAGTATCCGCTATGGCCTTAGCGACGGTTATATTCAGCCTCAGAGCCTCTCTACCCTTGGTTCTGGAAGTTCCTTCCTTTAGTATGAGAACGGGGATTGCTCCAGCTCCCTCGCCACCTGCGCCACCTGCGATAGCCATACATATCACCTCTTCTACTGGGTCTCTCAGAACTTGTCGCTGGGATTACCCATGTTAGGGTCGATAACCGAGTTAAAAAAGCTTATCAATCTATCCAGCCCTCCCGTTAACTTGAAGGGCTTCGAAAGGGATCAAAATGGTGAAATATTTAAATGACATCCGAAGATCTCACCAAACTATTGCCTGATTGCTTGAAATCAGCTATGAAAGATAGGGGAATTGAGAGGCTAACGGAGATACAGGAGATGGCGATCCCACTGATCCTCTCAGGTAAGAATGTCCTTTTGATAGCTCCTACTGGATCGGGAAAGACCGAAGCAGCCCTCTGGCCGGTCCTTACGATGATGAAGGGGGAAGGAGTTGAGGAGGGATTTATCACGCTTTATGTGACCCCTCTAAGGGCCCTGAACAGGGATCTAGAGGAAAGGGTTACCTATTGGTCATCCAGATGCGGCTTTAACGTCGGGGTGAGGCATGGCGATACCTCCAAGGCGGAGAGGGCCAGACAATCGAGATCTCCTCCCCACATCCTCATAACGACACCGGAGACCCTCCTAATCATAATGTCCGGACCTAAGATCTCCAAATGGCTTAAAAACGTGAGATATGTCATCATAGATGAGGTCCATGAGTTACTGGACGACAAGAGGGGCACCCAACTCTCTTTATCCTTAGAGAGACTTGAGAGGATACGAGGGAAGGGGTTCCAGAGGATAATGCTCTCAGCCTCCCTAGGTAACCCCACGATGGCCCTAGAATACTTCTCCTATGAAAGGGACGGGGAGATCGCGTATTCCAGAGAGAGCCGGATGATGGATATATCAGTAGTCTATCCTGAGCCGTCTCGAAGGGACATTGAGCTGTCCAAGACCATGCTCTTGGAACCGGGGGTGGTAGCTAGGATCCGGCTGCTGGCGGACCTGATAAAGGGGGCTAGATCAGCGATAGTCTTCACGAACACCAGATCCATGGCAGAGGCCTTGGGTTACAGGATGAGGAAGGCGTTCGAGGAGCTCAAGATACACGTACATCACAGCTCACTGTCAAAGGAGGCCAGAGTGGAGAGCGAATCACTTCTCAAGAGGGGCGAGCTCTCTGCAGTCATAAGCACGAGTTCGCTAGAGTTAGGAATAGATGTGGGCTACGTGGATCTGGTAGTCCAGTACGGCTCCCCTAGACAGGCGATGAAACTGCTTCAAAGGGTTGGAAGGTCTGGACACGGCCCGGGCAGGGTTGCTAGAGGGGTGATAGTGGCCCAAGATTCCGATGACTATCTGGAATCGATAGTACTGGCCAGGAGAGCCCTCTCAGGCGATCTGGAGGAACTAAGGCCCTTGGAGAGGTCCTACGATGTGCTCTATCACAGCACTATTGGTCTCCTCCTCAACGAGAGATCCGTTCCGCTGCTCGATCTGGTGGACATGGCCAGGAGATCATGGCCGTACAGGGAGATAACCGCCGACGAAGTCAGGACCCTGTTCTCATTCATGTCGAGGGCCTGGCCTAGGATCGTCTGGTACGACGAAGCAGAAGATACCATCAAGAGGTACGGGGGAGGGCTGGCCCACGAGTACTTCTTCTCTAACATCTCGACGATACCCGACACCACCTCCTACCCGGTCATAGACGACACGACGGGGTTCTACATCGGCCAGCTGGATGAGACCTTCGTCCTAGAGTACCTGCTTCCCGGAGTCAAGTTCGTCTTCAGGGGATCAGTCTGGAGGGTCAAGAGGGTAGAGGGCGGTCGCATATTCGTGGAACAGGTATTCGATCCGGTCGGCGCCATACCCAGCTGGATAGGGGAGCAGCTGCCCGTCGCTAGGGAGACCGCCGCCGAAGTTGGGGCTGTAAGGAGGCTAGTGGAGGAAGCCCTGTCTGAAGGTTCGTTGGATGAGCTCATTGACGGATTGGTGAGGAAGTACCCATCCGCTAGACCAGAAGACCTGAGGAGGGCCGTAGCTATCCTGATAGATCACTTAAAGCAAGGTTACCCGCTACCCACGGATCGTAGAATCGTTATAGAGGGGATAGCGGGTTCGGGTGTGGTACTGCACTCCACCCAGGGAAACATGGTGAACAGAACGCTGGCGAGGGGGATCTCCTTCCTGATATCTAGGGACTTCAAGGTCGCCGTTAGGGTCGCAGAGGACCCCTACAGGATAGTCGTAATGGGCGTGGGAAAGGAGGCGGTGGCCGAGGCCCTGCATCGCCTCTCTAAGGAGAGTAGAGATACTCTGGTGAGAGCCGTAGCTAGCAGCTCATTCTTCAGGATAAGGCTACTCCATGTGGCTAAGAGGATGGGCCTGATAAGGGACACGGCGAGCTCCAAGATAGTGAGCCTGACCAAGCTGGTGAAGGCCTACGAGGGAACTCCCATCTACGAGGAGGCGCTCAGGGAGTCCCTCACAAAGGATTTCGATGTGGACGGGACGATCGATCTCCTCAAGTCGATATCTTCCGGGCAGATCGAGGTGGTGATGTCGGAGAAAACAGGTCCGAGCCCCCTATCCTTGCTGGGATTGGAGAGGTCAGGTCTCCCCTTGGAGATAATCCCACCTTCGGAATTGAGCAAGAGGTTACTTGAGAGCTTCAAGTACAGGATACTCTCCCAGCAGGTCACACTGATCTGCTCAAACTGTTGGAGGTGGAGCATGGACACCGCCATATCAACCCTGTTGGATCTGGGGGAGGTGCCCAAATGTCCGGTATGTGGAAGCGGTAGGATAGCCGCCCTCTCTGGGTACTGGGCATCCGAAGCAAAGGAGTACGTGGAAGAGTCCAAGAGGAGGGGGAAGCCTTCTGTACCGAACTGGGAGCTGGCTAACAGGGTCTACGAGTTCGGCTTGCTCACTGAGAAGTACGGACTACCGGCTGTAGTTGCGATGGCCGCTAGAGGTGTGGATCCGATGGACATCGAGTGGTTGTTGACGAGGCACCCCGACTTGGACGAGGATTTCATGGTCGAACTCGCCAAAGTCGAAACCGAGGCCATAAAAAGGAGACTGACCGGAAAGAGGAGGAGAAGGAGGAGATCAGGTTAGGAGGCCCGCGTTCCTCAGGATCTTGATGGCGGCGCCTCGCGGATCCTCGGACTTCGTTATGGCCCTACCAACCATGACGAAATCGGCCCTCCTAGCGACCTCGCCTATGGTGCGTTCATTTATGCCTCCAGCGACGCCTATCTTGACCCCCAACTCTTTTGCCGAATCCAGCAGCTCGTACTCGGAGAACACCCCCTCATCTACCCCCCTGTGCAGGCATATCCTGTGTATCCCGAACCCTATGAGCTCCCTCAAACGGGGCACCACCTCCCTAAGGCCCAAGGTATCCACCAGCACCTCTTTTCCGGATTCTTCCGCCCTTCTCACCGCCTCCTTGATCGTCTCGTCGGGCGATACGGCCATCACGCTCATCAGGTCGGCTCCAGAGGAGAAAGCCAGATCGGCCTCCAGGTATCCAGTGTCCATCGTCTTGGTATCGGCGAACAACTTGATACTAGGGAATTTCTCCCTGAGCGCCCTCACGGACCTCATTCCCTCGGCCTTTATCAGGGGAGTTCCAACCTCAATCTCCCTGAAACCGGCATCCACGGCCAGCTCCGCTATTCTGACCGCCTCATCCAGAGAAGTCAGGTCGAGCGACAAGAACACCTCTACCATTCAAAGCCCCCCATCCATCTCCTGATCACGTAGATGAGAGCCAGAATTAAAACTAGCGAGATCAGAATCAGGGCTACACTGATGTGAAGGGGGATGTTCTCTCCCGCGGCGAATATGAAGGGGCCTATGACCACGACGAAGCCACCACCTGAACCGGTTTCGGTGGTGTGAGCTATCATCAAGGCCATCAGACCCATCATAACGAGGGAAACTCCCATGAAGAGCAGGAATACCCTGACGAATATCCTCTCATCCATTTCACTCATGACCAAGCCCCCATGAGGACAACCATCATCAGCATTAGCAGGAGGGATGTGGCCACCAGTACGATGAGGAGCGACGTCTTGATGTTCTTACCGAACACTATGGGGATGGGCCCTATCAGGATTATTCCCCCCACACTGTAGTCTCCGAACTTCCGAGATGGTAACAGCATCGCCAGGACGATGAGCGCAAGCCCCACTACTATGAGGATGATCCCCATGAGATCTAGGGGACTCAGAGTATCACCTCCCAATCACCTTGGATAGCTTGGAGAAATTTGATGGATCGCCCCTGACCCTCACTATCTCCCCCTCCATTAAAGGGGTACTGGGGCCGAAGGGGAGGGGGG
>WAOH01000004.1 GCA_015521385.1 Thermoproteota archaeon | reverse complement strand
GGGTGGGGGTGGAAATCAAGTTCGGGGACTCCTGGATGGGCAGCAGGGACCAGATAATGAGGCTTTCCGAGGCCCACCCCCTCCTCCTGATAGCGGTGACCGACACCGACCCCGAGGTCCTCTCGGAGGTCGAGGCGGAGGTGAGGAGGGGTGGTAGGTCCTTCTCAATACTGCCGGTGGATCCTCACCTGATAAGGGTGGCCCACCTGATGAGGGAGGAGAGGGCCCTCCCCTTCCTGAGGGAGAGGGGGAACTTCGAGAGGGACCTGCCGGAGGTGCTGAGCCAGCTCCTGGTCCCATCGTCGGTGGCCCAGACGAGCGGGGATTCGGGGGTTGACAGGGACGCCCTGCTCAGGAAGGCATCCTCCGTGGTTCTGAGCTCCCTGATAAGGGAGCTGAGGGGAGCGAGAACCTCCAAGAGGATGTCAACGCTATCCAACGTGATAGTGGCCAGCGTGGATTCCGTCTTCAGGGGTGCCGGGGTCGAGGCCCCCGTCATGAGTCCGGGGACCGTGGAGATGGTGATAAGGGTCCTGGTGAGGGAGGGCGTTGGGAGGCTCTCCAGCACGGGGAAGAGCCTGATGCTCAGCAAGGAGGCCAGGCTCGTCTTGGAAGAGGTTGAAAGGAACGAGAACAGGAGGAAGAGGGTTGAGGCGGTGATCTACGATGTCCTGAGCAGGGGGATGATCAGGGAGGCCTCTTTGACTCCCTGATGGGCGAACTTTGCCCGCATCACGGCACGCTAGAGTGATATAGCCCAACCTGCCTACCTGTTTGGGAGCGGGATTGGATGAGGGTCCCGCGCGAGTGGAAAGGTGATCGGCGATCGTCTAGGTGGGCCGACCGGGGTGACAGCTCAGGGGTCGCCCGGATGCTTTTATAGGCGCGCATGTTCCCTCAGCACGATGGGCAATACCCTAATGCTGCAGAAGGCCAAGGAGTTCTTGGAAGATTGCTACAAGGGGAAGGACAGGGACTGTTTCGAGGAGGCCGGGTCCCTACTTGACCGATATGGTCGGTGGATGATGTCAATCAGTTACTCCTGTGTCTACCAGCTGTACAGGGAGTTAGTCAAGCTGATCAGCGAAGACTTGGAGCTAACTGTGGCATTCAACAAGCTTCTCTGCGGTTTTGTGGAATTAGGCTTGGAGTTTGACGGGAAGCTCTACCTGAGGATGATCGAACTCTTACAGCGCTATGAGAGTGAGACCGAGGACGAGCATCTCGCGGGCCATGCTAGGGACCTAGAAGAACTCCTCAAGACCACTCTTAAGCTAGAGAGCGGCATCTCGTGCAGCTGAGGTATGTAGCCTGGCTATCGAGGCGTACGCTAGGGCATTAGAACCTCAATCGTCGGGAGATCCCCAGTCAGTATTTCCTCCTTCCGGTGGGGAGCGTCCCTTCGAGCTTAAACAGCCCGGGTTCAACCTCGGCGCGCGTTCGGCCCAAATCTAGGCCTCGCCCTCGTCGATCATCTTGGACACTCTCGAGGCCAGGTCGAGTATGCTGGCCAGCTTCTCCACACCTTCATCGGTGATCTCGTAGCAGGTGACGTATCTCAGGGCTCTCAAGCACCTCGTCCTCCTGACCAGCCCCTTACCCTCTAGGACCTTCAGATGAGATCCCAGGTTGCCGGGTGACATGCCCAGCATCTCCTGGAGTTCCCTGAAGGACTTGTTACCCTCGAGGGCCAGCAAAATCAGTATACTCAGTCTCCTGGGCTGCACCACCACGTCCTCATCCTGGAGCCTCCTGAGCAGGTGGGACAGGTCCATTCAGGTCCACCTTAAGTAGATGCTGATCCCGGCCAGCGCGTACGTCAGGGAGATGAGCAGGCAGCCTGATATTCCAGCGATGCCCGGAGGCAGGATGGCAATCAATGGAACGGCAGCGAGCAGGGAGATACCGACTATCAGGCTCTCCAGGGGATTTCTGGTGAGCAGCCACATCAGGAGGTTACCCGAACCGACGAACGTGAGGACCGAGAGTATTATCGCCTGATCCAGTCCCATGGAGGCCGCGACCCAGTAGGAGAGGAGGCCGATCAACCCGGCCACCATCCAGGCGGAGATGGACCTCTTTCTCTCCCTCCAGAAGCTCTCCAAGTAATCCTCCCTTCCGGCCAGCTTCAGGAGCACCTTCACCCTTGAGAAGTTCCTCGTCGTGTCAAGCCACACGATGGAGAACACGGTGAACCAGAGCAGCCCCACCGCAGGACTTATATCATCGGGGGGGAGCGTTGACAGCAGCACCTCCTGGGCGATGCAGGCTAGAAACCCGCCGATGGCCCACCCCAAGTAGATCCTGGAGACGACGATCCTGATCTGGTTATTGATATACCGCCTTATGCCCTCGAGGGTCTCGACCAGTTCCCTCTCCTTATCCTCCATCATCCCAACTGCCCAAGAGTAAGTAAAAAATGGGACCCAGTTTCTGAAATTCAGAGGGATCGCGGTGTTTTAAGCCCCTCACCTACAAACATATTCCGATGAACGCGCTAGAGGTGGAAGGACTCACGAAGGTATACGGCGAGGTCAGGGCCCTCGACTCCGTCACTTTCAGCGTGGTCGAGGGCGAGATTTTCGGCCTGCTCGGACCCAACGGATCCGGTAAAACGACCCTGATGGAGATAGTCGCCGGGATAAGGTCACCGACGTCCGGATCTGTCAGGGTCTTCGGGCTCGACGCGTTCAGGCGGAGGGACGAGGTCAGC
>WAOH01000003.1 GCA_015521385.1 Thermoproteota archaeon | reverse complement strand
CTTTTAGACCGGACACCTGTTCGGAGATTACAACGCGGTACACCAGCCAATCTGGTAGGCGGCTATCGGATATCGGATGTTTAAGTTGAGTCAAGATCCTTTTATATTTAGATCGGATCCTTCAGATCCTTACATCAACCCTCTACAGCATTCGACCCAGTAACTAAAGATCGATGAACCGATGAAGCTTCTCCTCTGATATTAGCTCCAATGGCATCTGAAACCGGCACCAACCAGAGAGTCGCTGCCCAATACTCGACGTTGAGATATAGACGAAGGGAAAGCCCTTGGTAGACATCTAACAATGCTTATGAAAATATAACAGGATCAATCATCCGAAGACGACCTTTTATCTTTTCACTGGCGTAACTGGTATGTACTTGGAGACCATCAGGACCGAGGGCCTCTTTCACCTGTCCTACATTCTGGTGTCGGGGGATGAGGCCGCCATCGTGGATCCCAGAAGGGACATTCAAATCTACCTCCAGCGGCTACGAGAGCTGGGGATACGGCCCAGTCTCGTGCTGGAAACCCACAGAAATGAAGACATCGTGTCTGGAGGTCGACAACTCGAGGAAATGGGGCTCAGAGTTTATCACGGTGGGAATAGGTCCTACGGCGAACGCGTCGACGACGGCGAGTCTATCGAGATTGGAGACCTGCGTATAACCGCGCTCACCACACCCGGTCACACGCCCGACTCCCTGTCCTTCTTGGTCGCGGGGGAAAGACCCCTCATGCTGTTTACCGGGGACTTGCTCCTTCCGGGGGACACGGGAAGGGTCGATCTCGTTGGCGACGCTGAGAGGAATGCTGAGGTGATGTTCGAGAGTCTGCGGAAACTGAGGGACCTCCCCGATTCCCTGATCGTCTACCCATCCCACACCTCCGGTTCTCCGTGCGGCGCATCGATAGATGAGAGAGAAGTTACAACCTTGGGCATCGAGAGGGAGGTTAACGAGTGGTTATCCATGGATAGGGATTCCTTCATAGAGAGGAAGCTGGGGATGTCTCTTCCGCTACCACCCTCGTTCGAGAGGATCAGATCCCTCAACGAAAGGGGAGCTGGCCCTCCAAAACCCCCCACAGGCGTGGGACCTGACGATGTGGAGGATGCCGTGGATCTGAGATCGCCCGAGGCCTTCTCCGCTGCTCACATACCCAAGAGTGTGAATGTTAGGGAGGAGCTGTTTCCCAAGTACTCACCTTGGTTCGTGGAGGAGGGGATGGTCTTGGTAGGGGAAGGTGAGATGCCTCAGTGGGTGGCGATCCACCTCTCTAGGATAGGACTCGATGCCCTGTACTTGGAGAGCGGTTTCCCCTCTTGGGTGCTGGAGGGCCGCGAGGTGAGCACCCTACCCTCCGTCCATCCTAGAGAGGTTCCCGGCGGTGCCACCTTCTTGGATGTGAGGAGCGAGGAGGAGTGGAGGGAGGAGAGGATTCCGGGGAGCTTGAACGTACCACTAACCGTGCTCCGAGATAGGGCGGATGAGATCCCCGATGGGGACGTGGTCGTCTACTGCAGCAAGGGAAATGCCGCCTCGATAGCAGCGAGCCTTTTGCAGAGGATGGGCAAGGAGAGAATCTACAGGCTTCTCGGCGGGCTTACCGGGTGGAAGGCGGCCGGTGGATCCACGATCTCGTAAAGTTTATTTGAACGAATGTCCAGACGATAGGGATGCGACGCCTATCCCCCATTCCCCTCGCGCTCGTAATAATCCTAGTCGTTCCGCTGGTCGTGGGAAGCGCCTCCCCAATCGTCAGCTCCCTGTCCTACCACGACGGCTTCATTGCCGTGGAGGTGGAGGGACAGGGACTCAGGTGGGTCAACCTGTACACCGAGGACATGAGACCGGTGTGGTCCTCCGCTAAAGCTCGATTCGTCGAGTTTAACTGGTCCTCGTCCAGCGCCATAGCGGTGAGGCTCTGCCAGGGCCCGTGCTACAACGTCAACTGGCAGCGAGTTCAGGTGTACGATCCGGCGACGGGACACTCCTGGAACTCCAGCGAGGCCAGGCTAGTCAGATTCCGTTGGTCCCCTCAGGGGAAGCTGGCCGTGGTGCTCTGGCTCAGTCCGTGCCCGGATTACAGCAAGCACTGGATGGAACTCTACGATCCTACCTCCGGAAGGAGCTGGAAGACCGAGTACCGGGGCTTCGTCTATGCCGAGTGGTCCCCCAAAGGGGAGATAGCCGCCGTGGTGAGGGATGAGAGCGGATACCATCTGGAGGTGCTGGACGATCACCTGAACCTGAGGTGGTCCAGCCCCTCAGCGAGGGTCGTGGATTTCGAGTGGTCCGTGGATGGGAGGTTGGCAGTCAGGTTGGAGTTCAACGACACCAAGGTCCTCCTCCTAAGGGATGGCAGCTCGGTGGAGGAGCTCGCCAGGGGGAGCGAGATACACTACGCCTGGTCGGAGGATGGGGACCTGGTCTACAGCGTTGGAGGGGAGATAAGGTCGGTCAGGTTTCCCCACATCACCACCTGGGTGGTGGTGCTGCTCCTCGGCATCGCCTTGGTGGTCCTCGCTAGGATCGTGAGCTCGAGGAGGTCAGCGGGTGGAACACAGGAAGACGAGTGAGGAGGGTTCCCTCAACTTCCTGACGAGATCCTCCACGTACAGGAACTCGATACCCTCGTCCATAGCGTGTATGATATATACTAGGGGAGGAGACAGCCCAGCATGCGATATCAGCCTCTCCCTCATCTTCAAAATGTTCGACGGATCCTCCAACGAACCCCTTATCGCTTCGAGGGTGGCCTCGCTCACACCTCTCCTCTCCAGCAGATCCGTCAAGAGTGAGACCCCCTCCTCCCTGGACAACCCCCACACCTCGTCGTACTTCATTCCCGTCGAATTTCTGAAGCCGATCGTGTCCCTGCAGACATCTAGAAGGGGTCCCAAGTGAGAACACAGGGTGGTGAGCTGGGAGACATCCTTGTTTTCCAGGAGGTAGTCACTTATGAGCTCCACCCACCTCCAGCTCATGTCGATGAGCCTGAGTCTCCTTCCCGTGTAGCGGTCCATCACCACGAACTCCTCTAGAGAGGGGGCTATCCCCATTTCCCCGATCCTCTCCCGCATGAATGTCACGGCTGCTATCACCATGGCCGTCAGGGGATCATCAAGCTCGACGTTGAAGGACCTGTAACTGTACCGGACGGTCCTGACATCGTACCTGAGCAGCTCGACCTCCATCTCAAGGTCCAAGGGGTCCCTGATCTTGGGCACCTCGATCCCGATGAGGTCCAGTATGGAGAGATGGGCTAGGGGTAGCAGGGGCAGCTTGAGCCCGCAGGCCATTCCCACCATGGATAGAAGCCCCTCCGCGGCCTTTTCCCCGAGTTCGGTCTTCTTCAGATGATCCACTAGGCCGGGTAGGGTGTGGACGAGCTCCCCGGGGCATCCCCTGAAGATGGAGCCCAGCAAGCTGACGATGGTGAAGAGCTCCTCGGCCCCCCCGACCACCCTCCTCTCGTCGGACCTCTGCCTGCCTGCCGCGAAGGAATCCCTCCAGTAGACGTACCTAACGGACACGTCTCTGTGGGAGGCACTAACTAGGTCGGATGCCGCGCAGATGGGAGCGTGGTACGGTCCCCCGCCGCTCAGGTCGACCAGGAGCAACTTCCACGCCGGCATCTCCCTCAGCTCCTCGTTTATGAGGAGCATGGTCCTGAGGGCCATCCACAGCAGGTTACCCTGGAATTCGACTATCTCACCGTCTACCTCCCTTCTTCCAGCGCACTCGAGCGGGATTACTCTGGTATCCGCGAGGAGGGATCTTCCATGCTTGTCCCTGTACGCACGGTCTACGGGTTCCCCGTTGAGTCTGCTCATCCTCAGGACATGCCTTATCTCCCCCCTAACCCTCTCGGCGAGGCCGTTGAGGTCCCTCAACTCCCTGGTTCTGGCGATGCAGTGGGGTACTAGGACGAGAACCCTCACTCGGGGGGAGTCCATGTAGCCAGCGACGTCCGCGATGAAGGGGATAGAGGTCTCGACGGTCCCCTTGGCGGTGTGGAACTTGGCCCAGCTCTGCATCCCCCTGTACACGTGAACGATCAGCACGGAGTTTTCCATCGCATCAGGTCGG
>WAOH01000002.1 GCA_015521385.1 Thermoproteota archaeon | reverse complement strand
GGCCCTGGCTGCGGAGATAAGCGACAGGATCGCGGTGATGTACGCCGGCAGGATAGTGGAGGTGGCCGACACCGAAACGATATTCGAGAACCCCCTGCACCCCTACACCCAGGGACTGCTGAAATCGATACCCAAGCCCGGGTACAGGGGCAAGCTCTTCTCGATGGAGGGAGAGATACCGCCCCTGATAAATCCGCCCCCAGGCTGCAGGTTCCACCCCAGATGTCCCAAGAGATTCGACCCCTGCGACAAGGAGGTGCCAAAGCTGGAGGAGGTGGAGCCAGGGCAAAGGTGGCCTGCTTCCTGTTCGGAGGTGCATCCTGATGATGCTGGAGGTTCAGGACCTCAGGAAGTACTTCCCCGTCCGCGGCGGCGTCATGATGAGGGTGATCGGCCACGTGAAGGCGGTGGACGGGGTATCCATATCTATAGAGAAGGGGGAGGTCTTCGGCCTCGTGGGCGAGTCCGGGAGCGGCAAGACGACCTTGGGCAGGACGGTCCTCAAGCTGACCGAGCCCACCGGGGGGAGGATAATCTTCGACGGGAGGGACATAACCGATCTCTCTGGCAAGGAGCTCATCCCCCTCAGGAGGGAGATGCAGATAGTCTTCCAGGACCCGTACAAGGCCCTGCACCCGAGGAAGAGGGTAAAGGACATAGTGGGCGAGCCGTTGGTCATACACGAGGGTGCCAGCGATGCCGAGGTGAGGAGCAGGGTGGCGGAGATGCTCAAGCTGGTGGGGCTCAACGTGGAGCACATGGACAGGTACCCGCACGAGTTCTCCGGAGGGCAGAGGCAGAGGATAGTCATAGCCAGGGCCCTGATCCTGAGGCCCAAGTTCATGGTGCTCGACGAACCGACCTCGGCACTGGATGTGAGTGTCCAGGCGAAGATACTCAACCTGCTGAGCGACCTCAAGGAGCAGTTCGATCTTACCTTCCTGCTGATAAGCCACAACTTGGCGGTGGTGCAGCACATGAGCAACAGGATAGGCGTGATGTACTTGGGTAAGCTCATGGAGGTCGCCTCCTCCGAAGAGCTATTCGAGAACCCGCTCCACCCCTACACTAAGGCCCTGATATCGGCCATCCCCGTACCCGATCCGAAGCTGGCCAAGAAGAAGAGGAAGATGACCCTCAGGGGCGAGATTCCGAGCCCCCTGCACCCGCCTTCTGGCTGCAGGTTCCACACCAGGTGCCCGTTCGCCAAGGAGATCTGTGAGAGGGAGGAACCGTCCCTCAGAGAGGTGGAGCCCGGCCACTGGGTGGCTTGCCACTTCTGGGATGAGCTGAGGGAGGTGGAGGCTCTGAATGCCTGATGACAGGGAGGAGGAAGTGGAGCTCGAGTGGAGGGACTACCTAGCCTTCGTGATCGCTCTACTGACGACCAACCTCCTCCCCCTCATTCTGATAGGGATCCTCATGATAGTCCTCTCCTACTTCATCGTCCAGCTTCTCGGCTGACCTCCTTCAGAGACCTGTCGATCATGGAAAGGGCCTCCTCCATCTGCTCGGCAGTTATTGTTATTGGAGGGGTCAGCTTGATCACGTTATGATGCCTCCCCACGGTGATGGCCAGCAGTCCGTTCCTGAACAGGGCACCCTTCACCTTGGATGCGAGGTCCTTGGAAGGCCTTCCTCCCTCCACGATCTCGATTCCCTGCACGCATCCTACTCCCCTAGCGTCGGCCACGAAGTCGTACCTGTCAACGAACTCCTCTAGCCCTTTCTTCATCTCCTCCCCCCTTCTCAGAGCATTTTCCACGAGGTTCTCCTCCTTGATCGCCTCTATAGTCGCTAGGGCAGCCAAGACTCCCAGATAGTGACCGGCATATGTGCCGAGGCTACCGCCGCTGCACAGGTACCACTCCTCCACGAGGTCGCTCCTGAAGGCAACCGCCGAGAGGGGTAAACCACCCGCTATGCCCTTGCCCATGACCACCACATCGGGCTCCACGCCGTGATGCTCTATCCCGAACCACTTCCCGGTCCTGCCGAAACCCGTGTAGACCTCGTCTACCATGAGGAGAGCGCCCGTCCTGTCCGCTACCTCTCTGAGGCCCCTGAAGAAACTGGAAGGCGGGAACAGTATGCCCCCATGAGACTGGAGCGGCTCGACCATTATCCCAGCCAGGTCCTCCGGCTCAACGGCCCTCCCGATCACTTCCTCCTCTATGAATTCCAGCACGGCTTGAGAGCACTCCTCGCAGCCCTCAGCCCTTAGAGGGCACCTGAAGCAGTTAGGATAGGGCGCGTACACGGCTTCAGAGGTCCTAGGCGACACGCGCCTCATCCCCTCCGTGGGCGATGATTGCAGCGCATAGCCCGTGAGCCCATGGTAAGCACCGTAGAAGGATAGGATGACCTGCCTCTTGGTGGCGAACTTGGCCAGCTGGATGGCGAAATCGCTCGCCTCGCTCCCGGTGGTGGCGTACGCTATGGAGGCATTTTTCACGGGAACTAGGGATCTGAGCTCCTTTGCGAGCATCAGGAAGGGCTCGTTGGGGGCCAGTAGACCGGAGAAGCCAGTTAGCTTCTCCACCCCTTCCTTCACCCTTGAGACGACCTTGGGATGGGCTTGACCGAGGGAGGTAGCCGCACCGCTGAAATCCAAGAACCTTCTTCCATCCCTCGTCCATACCTCTGCCTTGAATCCCCTCTCAACGATTATGGGGAAGGAGGGAGGGCACTTGAATACCTCCGGGTAGAAATCGTCTAGCATAAGATTACTCGGCTGCACAACTAAATATCTTGAGTGGAGCATCAAACACCGGCCATGTAGATGGCCTCCTCGGCTATCTGGACCGCGTGATCGGCCATCCTCTCAAGATACCTTAGGATCAGGGTCATCGCCACTGCACAGGCCGGGACCTTCTCAACGCCCGTGAGGACCCTCTCCCTCAGGTACGACTCGTAGGCCCCGTCCACCTTGTCGTCCATCTCCATGACCCTCCTAGCGAGTTCCACGTCTCTCCTCTCTACAGCCTTCAGCGCATCTTTCACCATGGTCTCGGTTATCTCCGCTGGCTCCACCACGAGCTGGATATCGCACTGGCTCATGTCTTTGAACAGGACTAGGGTCTGGGCTATGTTCCTTGCGTACCTCCCCAGCCTGACCAGCCCGTAGCTTATCTCCATGAGGGAGATGAGGGTCCTCAGATCCGACGCCATGGGCTGGAACCTGGCCAGTATCTCACTTATCTTGATCCTCAGCTGACCGTGGGTGAATGACAGGATCTGGGCACCCTTATCGACCTCCTCCAGAACCGAGTTAGGATCGGCCCTACCGAGGAAGGCCTCGACGCACTTCTTGGTCAGGGAGAGGGATAGCTCACTGGATTTGACGACCTCAGAGAAGACGGATTTTATCTCGGCATCCAATAACGCCATTCACTAGATCCCTTGGACGAAGGTACCCTTCCGATTTTATTATGTTACCGCTGCTCAAAGTAAGGGATTGGAGGTGAGCGAGGAGGGATCATCTGGGCTCGTGTTCGTGGCCTTCATGTTCATAGGGATGGGAATTGGATACCTGCTAGGAAACACCGCGGCAGGGCTCTTCGTGGGAATGGGCATAGGTTTCCTGGCCATGGCCTACCTCAAACCTAGGGAGAAGGAGATAGAGCTGAGAAAGGAGCCCTGGAGTTCGGTGATTCTCGCTCTAGTGGGTTTGGGCTTCATCTTGGGCGGAGCATCGCTGCTGCTGGGCTTCGAGATACCGTGGGACAAGCTTGGAGGGGTCTTCCTCGTACTGATGGGGCTGGCCTTCCTAGCCATGGCCTTGAGGAAGGGCTAGCCGAATATGGCCCTGCCAAAGTTTTCCCTCTCCCTCAGTAACCTGTACCTGCCACCCTCCACCGCAACGACCGCTGGTAGGGGTCTGAGGTTGTATCTGCTGGCCATGGAGAATCCGTAAGCCCCGACATCGGCTATCGCCACTAGATCCCCCTCCCTGAGTCTGGGCAGATCGTACTCACCGAAGAAGTCTGCGGACTCACACACGGGTCCAGCGATCAGTACCCTCTCCTCGGGGCCCTCCGAATCCACCAGTATCCTGTGCTTGGCTCCGTAGAGCGCCGGCCTGAGGAGGTCGTTCATTCCAGCATCCAGCAGGACCCACTTCCTCCCACCCACCTCCTTAACGTAATTCACCTTGGCGATCAGGTAGCCCGCGTCTCCAACTATGTACCTGCCTGATTCGACGAATATGTGAACCCCCAGCTCCTCAGACGCCTCGCAAACCACTTCCGCGTAGTCTCTCAGCGGGAACTCCCCCGACCCCTCGTAGGGTATGCCGAGACCCCCTCCTAGGTCGAGCACCTCGACCCCACCGAACCGCTCGACCAGCGATCCGAGCACCTCCAGAGCGCTGACGAAGGGCTCGACGCTCATTATCTGGCTCCCCACGTGCGTGTGGAAGCCCCTAGCATTCATCGAATCCTTGAGTGATCTGAGGAGCGAGAGGGCCCTCTCGGGAGGGAGACCGAACTTAGTACCTGGTCCCGCAGTCACGAGGCTCGGATGTGCCCCGGCTCCCAGTCCGGGGTTCACCCTCACCATGACGCTCGCGCCCCCTACCTCCCTCAGGGCGTTGGCCTCTGACTCGCTCTCGAGCGATACGGTAGCACCGTAGCTAGCTGCCTCCACGAGGTCCCGCCTCGACGGGCTAGGTCCCACCAGCACCACCTTCTCCGGCGGGACTCCCGCCCACCTGGCCAGCATCACCCCGTAACCGGATGGGACGGTGGCACCCGAGCCCAGTGAGGAGAGCATCCTGACGAGCTCCGGCTCGTGATTGGCCTTGTAGGCGTACGCGATCGTGTGAGGGCATCTAAGGGCGCTGTCCAGTCTCGTGAAGTTCTCCCTGACCCTATCCATGTCTATCAGATAGGTGGGGGTCCCGAACTCCTCCACTATCTGGCGGACATCGACTCCGGCTATTCTCAAGTCCTCACCCTCGGACACCGAAATGTACCCGCATCCGTTAATTATCCTGCCCTTCAGCGGGCGGTGATCCACCGCATGACACTTCACCCTTATATGTTGGAGGGGAGCTTCCTCACGGTGGTCCGTTGAGGCTCAACATCAAGGTCATAGCGCCAGCCGTCATGGCCGCCATCATGCTCATCGGAGTCATCAGCATGAGCTCTCCGCCCTCTCCATTGGGGAGCGAGGAGTGGCCCCTCCCCCCCGCCGACATGCCGCTGGAGAACATAACCTCCAACATGAACATCTCCGACTTCGTCTTCTTCGGGGGCCAGCCGGTAGCGAGCTTGGGAACTGGACTGGACTTCCCGCTGGGAAGCACCGCATTCTACTACGTCGGCGCCTACAAGAACGACACGTTCGTGGCGTTCGTGCTGGCCAAGCTTCCAGACCCGCAGTACTCAGTTCAGTTCGGTGGCAGGGCCCTGAACGCCCTGAAGGAAAACCTACCGGAGGAGAACGTCAGGTACTTGGTAACCAACGAGGGGGGCTTCCTGCAGTACCAGGGAGCCAACCAGACGCTCGTGCTGTGGTACGGCCACTCCTGGTACTTCGAGATCATGGCGGGAAAGGGAGGGGAGGTCGGGAGGGAAGCCGTCCAGGCGGTCAAGAGGGCCATTTACGAGGCGATACAGAAGGCTCAGAGGGCCTGAACCTTACCTCCCTCCTCGAAGACGACCTTCAGCTTGAGCTTGTCCTCCTTCACCTTCAGATTACCCAGCCCGGGTCCGTCGGGCACTATCCTGTACCCGTTCTCGTATCCGGCCCCGCCCTCTACGAAGTCCTCCTTGAGCGATATGTCCGAGTCCAGATCGGTCGTCACGAGGTTCCTGGTGGCGGCAGCGAAGTGAACCCCGGCGGTTATGCTCACCCCTCCCTCCATCATGCAGCCTATCATGTTGGGAATTCCAGCGGTCTCGCTTATCGCCGCTATCCTCCTGGCCTTGAGCAGGCCTCCTGCCTTCGTAAGCTTTATGTTGATGTAGTCCGCGGCCCCCATCTCCACCACCCTGAGGGCATCCTCGGGGGTGTGCACGGACTCGTCCGCCATTATCGGGATGGGGCTCATGCTGGTGAGCATGGCCATGCCCTCCAGATCGTTCCACCTGACCGGCTGCTCCGCCAGCTCCAAGTCGTACCGATCCATCTCGGTGAGGGCTCTCATGGCCTCCTTGACGGTCCATCCCTGGTTGGCGTCGATCCTCAGCCTTATGTCCTTCCCCACGGCGTCCCTCACCGCCCTGACCCTGGCCACATCCTCCTCCACTCCCGTTCCCACCTTGAGCTTGATGATCCTGAACCCCCTCTCGACGATCCTCAGGGCCTCCTCAGCCATCTCCTCTGGGCTCTTTATCCCTATGGTGAAGTCGGTCTCGACCCTGTCGCGGTACCCGCCCAGCAGGTCCCTCACCTTAACCCCGAGGATCTTCCCCTTGAGATCGAAGACAGCAGTCTCCAAGGCGAACTTCGCGGAGTTGTTGCCCAGTATGGCCCTGTCCATCTTCTCCTCTATCCTCTCGACGTCCATCGGGTCCTCCCCTATTATCGCGGGGGCCAGAGTGTGCATGGCGGCCACTATGGTGTGCTCGCTCTCGCCGATTATCCTCCTAGCCGGCGACGCCTCCCCCCAACCTACCCTGCCCTCGTCGTCGAACACCTTCACTACGACGTCGGTGCTGCTCGTGGATGTGCCCAACGATATGGTGAACGGCTGCAAGTAGGGTAGATCTACCGTATAGACCTCAATCCTCTTGATGGGCATGAGATCCCCGAGGAGGGCCCCCTCATTAGGGATAAAGTTACCCCCACTTCGCGCTATCCGGTTGGGGAACCTTTAATCCTGCGAGCGCCCCGAATTCCCGATGGCTAGGAAGTGCCCCGATGGCAACCCCTACCACGTCGTGGCCGAGCTCCAGCAGCCGTTGGGAGACGGGAGAGTGCGGTGCCTGGCCTGCCCGAGGAAGTGCATAATCCCCCCGGGGATGTACGGCCTGTGCAAGACCAAGCTGAACGTGGACGGTACGCTCTGCGAAGTTAATTACTCCAGGGTCAGCAGCGTGGCCATGGATCCGATAGAGAAGAAGCCCTTCTTCCACTTCATGCCGGGCAGCTACGCCTACAGCATAGGGACCGTGGGCTGCAACCTCTTCTGCGAGCACTGTCAGAACTGGGTGATAAGCCAGTCAGATCCCGAGGGATTCCGCTACCTCAGGGACCTGCCCCCCGAGGAGGCGGTGAGGGAGGCGGTGGAGCTGGGGGCCTCCAGCATAGCCTTCACGTACAACGAGCCCACCATAGTCAGCATGGAGTGGGTCGTCGACGCGGCCAAGCTCGCCAAGGACTTCGGCTTGGCGACGCTCAGTGTGACCAACGGTTACTGGAGTGAGGAGGCCAGGGAGAGACTGATCCCCCTGATAGATGCGGCCAACGTGGACGTCAAGGCTTTCACTGACGATTTCTACAGGAAGGTGACCAAGACCCCGTTCCTCCAACCGGTTCTCGATACGGTGCTTGCCCTCAAGAGGGCCGGAAAGCACGTGGAAGTGACCTACCTCATAATACCCACCCTCAATGATGGGGAAGATGAGATCAGGGCGTTCGCTAGATGGATAGTTCAGGAGGTCGGGGACGACACTCCAGTTCACTTCTCGCGTTTCTACCCTCATTTCAGGATGAAGCACCTTCCGCCGACCCCCGTCGAGACGATAAAGAGGGCTATCAGGATAGCTAGGGAGGAGGGTGTTAAATTCGTTTACTCAGGGAATGTCCCGGGCGATCCTGACGAGAACACCTATTGTCCAAGGTGCGGCACCCTCCTGATAAGAAGATACGGATTTACTATAGAAAAGTGCAATCTTTCTGAGGACTTAAGATGCCCCGAATGCGGCGAACCCATACCTATAGTGGGCCCCTGCACCGAATCGGGGGGATGGCTGGGCTACCTGTGATCAGTTGAGCATTTTGCCAATTGACATCGGTTTCACCGAAAACCTTTTTAAGCAATACCCTTAATGTCGGCCGGCCGGTGAGATCCTTGGAGACCATCGTAGAGGCCGGCGTCGATATATTGGGGAAGATCCCCTGGAAAGACGCGTCTTTTGAGGAGAAGGTACAGGCTTTGAACGAAATGTGGAAAGAGGGAGAGCAGATCAGGAAACTACTAGAGGAGAGCGCAGACCTAGAGGAGGCCAGGAGGAAGGTATACGACTACCTGGCATCGCTGGAGTGGGAGCTGAGGGTCGGCAGGATAAAGCTCCATAGGATAGACTACTGGCTCGCTCTGGAAGCCATAAAGAACTTTAGGAACATAATCTCCCCGGAGAATGAGAAGATAGCCACCTTCAGTACCTTGGAGTACCTCTGGAGGCTCGCGAAGGAGGGAGAGAGGCTCCTGAACAAGGTGAGCATGGGCTTCATACTCGAGTTCAAGTACCTGTTCAAGGCCATTCACGGGAACTCCAACTACGCGAAGGGCTGGATCCATGATCTCCTGGGCGAGGAGAAGGCCAAGATAGTCCACGAGTTCCTGAGGATAGGCGGAAGGGAGGGAGCCATACTCAGGTCCGAGTACTTGGATGAGGTGGCCAAGCTGGTCAAGCAGTACTTCGGCAGGTACACCTTCGGCCTAGATCCGAAGGTGATAGAGAAGAGGGAGCAGAACATCCAGAAGATCCTCGACTACTTCGGGGCAACCAGGGACGACTGGATGGACTACAAGTGGCACTTCAAGCATGTGTTCAAGAAGCTGGAGCACGTGGACATGCTGAAGGAGCTCGTGCCCCTGACCGAGGAGGATGTGGAGAACATACGGATGGCCATAGAGAACAGGATACCCTTCGGCATAACCCCGTACTATCTGCACCTGTTCGACTTCGAGAGGGCCGACAGGAAGTGGGATCCCCAGGTCAGGGCCCAGGTCATACCGCCGAGGTGGTACCTCGAGGAGATGATCAAGCACAGGCAGGACAGGAACTACGTCTTCGACTTCATGAAGGAGCATGACACCTCCCCGCTGGAGCTGGTGACCAGGAGGTACCCGATGATCGCCATACTCAAGGTGGCCGACACCTGCCCGCAGATATGCGTCTACTGCCAGAGGAACTGGGAGATAGAGGAGGCCTTCAGCCCCGTGGGCATACCTCCCAAGGCCCTCATAGACAAGGCCATCGAGTGGTTCGCCAACCACGAGTCCATGATGGACGTGCTCCTCACCGGCGGCGATCCCGCTATCCTGAACGACAAGTACATGGAGTACATACTCAGCCGCCTCGCCGAGATAGACCACATCAAGAGCATCAGGATAGGGAGCAGGATCGTGGTTACTGTCCCCATGAGGATCACCAAGGAGTACGCGGAGATGCTGAGCAGCTTCATCGAGCCCAACAAGAGGAACGTCATGTTCGTGACGCACGTCGAGAGCGCCGAGGAGGTCACTCCCTACATGGCTCAGGCAGTGAAGACCCTGAGAGACCACGACATCTACGTGTACAACCAGCAGGTATACCAGTTCGCCACCTCCAGGAGGTTCCAGTACGTCCTGACGAGGATAGCCCTCAAGATAATAGGGATAGATCCGTACTACAACTTCTACCCGAAGGGCAAGTTCGAGCAGAGGGACTTCCTCGTGCCCGTGGCCAGGCTGGCTCAGGAGAGGAAGGAGGAAGCCAGGCTCCTGCCTGGACAGTACAGAACCGACGAGCCGGTGTTCAACGTCCCCGCTCTCGGAAAGAACCACATAAGGGCTTGGCAGGACCGCGAGCTCATAGCCATAATGCCCGAGACTGGAAGCAGGATCTACGTGTGGCACCCGTGGGAGAAGGGCATAGCCCCTGTTGACCCCTGGCCTTACGTTGACGTCCCCATCTACGACTACCTGATGAGGCTCAAGGAGGTCGGGGAGGACATAAAGGAGTACGAGACCATCTGGTACTACTACTGATCCTCCCCCCTCCCCCATTTTCCCTTCACCTCTCCCCAAACGTTTTTGATGGAATCACCTCCGGCTAGTGGTATGAGGAAAATTCCGGCCATCTTTCTCGCCAGCCTGTTACTGGTTCCCCTCGTTCACACACTGGCTCAGCCCATAGCTATAGCCGAGCTGCCGGTAGGGTCCAAGCTCACCTACAGGTTAGGGGGCGTTTACGTTGGTAACAAGACCTACGAGGTCGTGGGATGGTCCTCCTCTCAAGGCAGGAACTGCAAGCTGGTCAGGGTCCATCTCGTCGTTAACGCCTCTGGGAGCTTCTTCTACAGGGGGATAAACTCGACCTCCGAGTTCTGCTACGACGATAGGGGCAGACCCCTCGAGGAGGTCCTCTACATACCTCCCGAGTTCAACCTTTCCTACAGAAAGGTGGAGATAACCTATTGGTGGGAGGGGAACGAGGTATTCCCCCACAGGTCCCTGATAAAGCTGATCGGCGAGAAGAACGAGAGCTACGACGTGCTACTCGGTGAGGGAGTCGTGGTCAGGGAATCGAACGGGAAGGCGGAGAGATTCGAGTTCAGCAGGGAGAACCTCTCCAAGGTGCTGCCCTTCGTTCCCGAGAGGCTCACGCAACCCTACGTGGATCTGTCATCTATCAGGCTGAAGGAGGGGTACGAGAGGGAGTACGACGGGCTCGAGGTGAGGGTGCTCTCCTTGGAGAACGTTGAAACTCCAGCGGGTCTGTTCCCCTGCTACAAGGTGCTCCTCTCCGGCTGGACCGAGGACGGCCTCCCGTACAACTCCACCGTCTACGTGACCGTGAAGGAACCTAGGTTCACCGCCTACTACATAACCAACATAATAGGGATAAAGCAGACGGGTTACGTGGTCGAGGTCGAGATCCCGGAGCAGGGATCCCCAATCCCATACCCTTGGATCGTCCTGGCCATCGCGGTGGCTGTACTGCTCCTGATCATGCTCAAAAAGAGGAGGAAGGGCGGCTAGCTCTCGCTACTCGGATGAGCTGGATGACTCCTCCTCACCGCCTATTTCCAGCTTCTCCTCAACGTCCCACTCACTCGACCTGGACAGCTCCAGCGCGGGTGTCTCCACAGGACCCTCTGGGATCGCTCCCTGCGGTCTGAACATGAGGACGAGGATTATTATCACCCCTATTATGATGTACTTCATGTACGTCACGTCGAACTCCACGCTGACTCCCAACAGGCTGAGGAACGACGGTGAGATGAACTGGTCAAGGGCAGTCATGATCAAGGTCCCGAGAATGACCCCCTTGTTGTTGGCCATCCCTCCCAGGATGACCATGGTGAGCACCAGGAACGTTATCAGTGGCTGGAAGTCGTCCGCCACGACTCCCTGTATGTAGAAGGTCCTGAGCACGCCGGCGATTGCAGCGAGGGCGCTCCCTATTATCATGATCTCGCCCCTCACCCTGGGCACGACCTTGCCCAGGGCCATGGCTGCGAGATCGTCGTCCCTGACCGCCTTCAGGAGCCTGCCGAAGGGAGACTTGGCCAACCTCTGGACGTATATGTACGTCAGGACGGCGAACGCCACCACTATGAGGGCGTAGGCGATGCTCCTGGTCCCCACGTCCTTGATGAACGACAGCGGATTGGCTATCCCCGTCAGGCCGGTCAGCGCGCACACGATTCCCTCCTCATTTCTGGCGATTATCCTGCCCATGTCCCCGATGAAGATGAGCGTTATGGCCAGGAAGTCCTCCTTCAACCTCAAAGCTGGATATGAGGCCGCGTACCCGAACAGCCCGCCTATTATGGCCCCCAGTACGAGGGAGGCGACGAAGATGGCGATGGCCTCCATCGGGTGGGAGCTGAGATACTCCGTCCTGAGCACCGATGCCTGTCCCGAGCAGTAGCCTGCCTTTATCCCGGCGATGTAGTCGACGGTCCTGGCTGTCAGCACTCCCGCCATGTAGGCCCCCACGGAGATGAAGAACACGTGCCCGAAGTTGGGGATCCCCCCGTACCCGTACTCCATGTTCAGGCTGAGGGCTGCGATCAGGTATATGGCGAAGAGCACTATGAACGACGTGAATATGGGCATGTACGACGCTAGGAACTCTATCTGCAACTCACTCACCTCCTCCCTTCATCTTCTCCTTCAACCAGCCGATGAAATCGAAGCCAGCGAATCCCGTCGGTTTCAGCAGCAGCACTATCACTATGATGACGAACGAGATCAGTGGCCTGTACGCGGTGCTCACGTTGAAGTAGGTGTTCATGAAGGTAATCCCGAAGTTCTCGGCGAACCCCACTATCAGACCTCCGGCTATGGTGCCCCAGAAGCTCACCAGGCCTCCCAGGATCGAGGCCGCGAAGATCCTCAGCAGCGCGTACCATCCTATCTCGGGCGTGATGACAGAGTAGGCCGACCAGAGGCCGCCGGCGACCCCGGTTATGCCGCCGGCTATGAACCACATGAGCCTCCTCAGGGTGTATATCTTTACCCCCGACACCCTGGCCAGGTCCTCGTTGTCGGCCATAGCTCTAAGGGCCTTTCCAGGCTTGGTGTAGTGGAACATGAGGTGCAGGAGCACGACGCTCGCTATTGTTATCGGGAACACCCATAGGTGTATGGTGGTGATCCCGGCCCTCCCGAACCTCCCTATGAGCTGGACGTTGGCCTTGGCCTGCACCGTTATGACGGCGTTCAGGTCTGCGTAGATGAACAGCAGGTAGCGGACCACTAGCCCTATGCCTATGCTCGCCACCAGCAGGAAGAGGGGCTTCGACCCCCTCTTTATCATCGGCTTGAAGACCCCCTCGTCCATCGCCACCGCCAGCAGGGCGGACGCGAAGAAGGCTGCGATCAGCGACTCACCTAGCCCGTAGCCCATCCAGTTCACTAGGAGCGCCGTCACGTAACCGCCTATAGTTACGAGCTCAGCGTGGGCGAAGTTCGCTATCTTCGTCACGGAGAAGGACATGGTCAGACCGAGGGCCATCAGGGTGTACAAGCTGCCCAGCGTGAGGGAATTCATCAGGGGAATCGATAGGTCCATAAACATCACCTCTTACCTAGGAACGCCTCGACGAATTTCTCGTCGGCCAGCAGATCCTTCCCGGGACCCTTCATCACTATCCTCCCGCTGGAGAACACGTAACCCATGTCACAGAAGCTCAGGGCCCTCTTGGCGTGCTGCTCAACGAGGATGACGGTCACTCCAGAGTTGACTATGTCCCTGATCTTCATGAATATCTGAGTCACCACCTTGGGGGCCAGGGCCGCCGCCGGCTCGTCCAGCAGCAGGAGCTTGGGCCTCCCCATGAGGGCCATGGCCATGGCCAGCATCTGCCTCTCGCCGCCGCTGAGCGACCCCGCCTTCTGCTTCTGCCTCTCCCTCAGGATCGGGAATATGTCGAGGATCTCCTCCATGTCCTTCTTTATCTGTTCCTTGTCGGTCCTAGCGTAAGCGCCCATCTCCAGGTTCTCCCTGACGGTCAGGTTCGGGAAGACGTTGTTCACCTGGAACACGAATCCCAGGCCCTTCCTCGCCCTGACCTCGGGCGGTAGCTTGGTTATGTCCTCACCGTCGAAGATGACGTTCCCGTTGAAGACCCTGGTGAGACCGAAGAGTGTCTTCAGGAATGTCGACTTCCCGGAGCCGTTGGGCCCAACGATGGCGGTCACTTTCCCCCTCTCGGCCTGAAAGTTCACGTCCTGTATTATCACGGCCTTCCCGTACCCGGCCGTAAGATCCCTAGACTCAATTATGTAGTCCGCCATTTTCACTCACCCAGATAAGCGTCTATAACCCTCGGGTCCTTATACACCCCGTCTGGATCTCCGTCGTAAATGAGCTCACCGTAATTCATCACGAGCACCCTCTCAACGTAGTCGAACAGGATGTCGAGCCTGTGCTCTATTATGAGGAAGGTAAGACCGTACTCGTCCCTTATCCTGACGATGTGGCTGAATATCTCCCTCGCCAGCTTGGGGGCCACACCAGCCGCTGGCTCATCCAGCAGCAGGACCCTGGGCTCTGACATCATGGATCTGGTTATCTCCACGAGCTTCATCTGACCACCGCTCAGCTCGGTGGCCCAGTTGTTCCTGACCCTGGAGAGCCCGAACTCCCTGATGGTGTGAAGCGAGGTCCTCGCGTACTCCAGTTCCTGATCCTTCCACTTGCTGTGAAACGGCGCGATAACAGGATTCTCGCCCTTCTGGTTCCTGTGGGCCACCATGACGTTCTCGACCACCAGCAACTTCTCGAAGAGCCTCGGCACTTGGAAGCTCCTCACTATACCCTTGTGGTAGATGTCCCACGGATCCAAGCCGGTTATGTCCTCCCCTTTGAAGAAGATCTTCCCCCTGTTCGGCTTGTACACGCCCGAGATCACGTTGATGAGCGTGGTCTTTCCGGAGCCGTTTGGCCCTATGAGCCCGACTATCTGCCCCTCATTCAGATCAAAAGAGACGCCGTCTACCGCCCTGATACCACCAAAATACTTAGCAACATCTCTAACTTGAAGGATAGCGGTCATATTATCACCAAAAATTGAAGGGGGAGGGAAATTCAGGGCTGCTCGTAGAACGTGGTCGCCTTGGTCGTACCATCATACTTGCCGATGGTCTTGAAGGTCCACTGGCCGTCCACGACCCTCGGAGCCACGATGTCGTAGATCGGCACGGCGGCGTCGCCGTACTCGTCGAGCAGCTTCCATCCAGTCACTCCATAGAAGTGCTTGGCTATGTGAGGCACCAGCTTCTGGAACACCCTTCCATCGTACTTGTGAGCCACGAGCACGGTAAGACCGGCTATCCAGGCGGCATCGTAGGCGTAGAAGGCGTAGGTGCTGGCCTCTGGCGACTCACCGAACTTCTTGGTGTACTTCTCTATGAACTCCTTCACCAGCGGGTTGTCCTTGGATCCCACCGCCGGGGTCGTGGCCATGAAGTGCACGCTCTGGAGGAACTTGGCTATGTCCTCCTTGGCCTTGGGCGGCAGGAACGTGGCCCTCTTCATGGAGTCAGGTCCGAACCACCTGACCTTGCTGAGCGTCGGGTCGAGCCTGGCGGCCTCGAGGATCTTTATACCGTCGTCGTCGAAGGCTATTATTACCACTCCGGTCTCAGCGTCGGCACCGAAGTTGGCGACGGCGGAGCTGGCCCTCTCGACATCAGCGGACAGGTCGGGCTGCGTGTAGTCGTAGATTATCTTGACCACCTGACCACCCAGCTTCTTGAAGTTCTCCTCGATCAGGTCGGCGAGACCCTTACCGTAGTCGTCGCTCCTGGCCATTATGACCAGCTTCTTGATTCCCTGGTCCCAGATGATCTTGGCCAGAGCCGGTCCTTGGTACTTGTCAGGAGAAGGTACCCTGAAGCAGTAGTCGTCCTTGACCATGGCAGCGGTCCCAGTGCTGCTCGGACTTATGGCGGTCATGTGGTGGGACTTGGCGTAGTCGAGAATGGCCTTGCACTCGCTGGTGGCGAGGGGACCGACGACCATCTGCACACCAGCAGAGGCCAGCTTCTCGTA
This sequence comes from Thermoproteota archaeon, assembly GCA_015521385.1. Lineage (GTDB taxonomy): Archaea > Korarchaeota > Korarchaeia > Korarchaeales > Korarchaeaceae > Korarchaeum. The sequence goes on along the minus strand of WAOH01000002.1, from coordinate 205 downwards.
GGCCGCTATGGCACCCTCGGCAGAGGTCTTGGTATCCTCATGGATGTACTTGAGCCTGACCGGAGATCCGGCCTCCTCCAACATGGCGTTTATCTCCTCTATGGCTAGGATGGCAGCGTTCCTCCTCCTAGGACCGTCTACAGCGTATCCTCCGGTGACGGCGATGGCCAATCCGATCACATACTCCTTCTGCTCGGGCGCCGCG
>WAOH01000001.1 GCA_015521385.1 Thermoproteota archaeon | reverse complement strand
AGGTAAGGTACTCCTCCTCCGGGCCCTCCACGCCGGAGTCCCCCACGAAGACCAGCTTCCCACCCTTTGCCACGAAGTCCCAGAGCATCTCGAGCTGTGAGGCCGTTATGTAGCGGGCGTGCTCCACGATGACCACGTCATAGTTTTCCAGGTTACCGGGGCCCACCGTGTCGATGCGGCGGGTCCAGACGTGGTACCGACAGGTCTTCCGGATGTAGTCCGCCACAAAGTTAGGATCCCCCATACCCTCGTCGCCGTAGAGGACGAGGATGGAGGGGTATGCCCGGCCGTAGAGGGCCTCGTTGATCTTCGTGTACAGCCCGCACCAGTGGGGAAGCGTCGAGCAGTGGATGAAGCCGAAGCGGGTTGCCAGGTAGAGGGACGCCATCAGGGCCAGCAGAAGAAGAGCGATATTCATCCCTGCCTTGATGTCTTCTCCTCCCACGCTTAGATTTATATTCTTCTCCGTTAATAAAGTTTTACATGGTAAAGCTCCGGAAGGTAAAGACAGAGTCCCCAGCCAGTACGTTGGGAGTCCTCGCCTTCAACTTGGACACGAGTAATATAAAGGTCCACCCACGGGAGCTCTTCATGATCATTGCGGTCTTCGTGATCCTCGAGGTGCTCATGGGCATCTTCTTCCCAGCCTAACCCTTTATCTTCTTCCTGACGTGCGCAAGAAACGCTATAACATCCTTTAGCGCCCTACCGACACCATACTCTGCCAGTACTTCCTTGTTTTCAAGGAGTCTCCGGTAGGCCCTCAGCTTCCCTCCCACCTCCTCGTGTAGTATGCCCAGTCGGTAGGCTTCCGAGTGGGTGAGCTCCTCTCCGAGAAGCGCCGTAAGCTCCTCTCTAAGTGTGTTGACTCCTGGGACCGGGTGCTCGTCGAACACCTTCACGATGCGTTCCAGGTGCTCCCCGTGGTGTTCCATAAGAAGCGCTCCAAAGGTGGTTCTACCCTCCACGGAGCGAATGGGTATTGTGGCTTTCTTCTTCTCGTAGGGCATGGAAAAATAAGGAGAGGGGGTAATTAAAGGTTTCAGTCAAACTCGGTCTCGCTCTCGCTCTCCTCTTCCTTGCTCTCCTTCTTGGAGGCGGCGATGATGTCGTCGATCCTCAGGATGAGCTGGGCAGCCTCAGAAGCACTGATTATTGCCTGGGTCTTCACCTTGAGGGGTTCCAGGACGTTCCTTTCCTTCATGTTCCTGATCTCGCCCTCAAAGACGTCCACACCATAGTACTTGCCGTCCTTCTCCTTGGCGTGTATGCTACGGAGCTTCACGATGGTGTCTACAGGATCCATACCGGCGGTTTCTGCGAGGGTTCTGGGGATGACCTCCAGGGCGTCGGCGAAGGCCTCGATGGCCAGCTGCTCCTTGCCGCCCACCTTCTGAGCGTAGTCCCTGAGGCGTACCGCCACGGCCATCTCGGGGGCACCACCACCGGCCAGCACCTTGCCGCTCTCGATGGCGGAGGTCACCGCGCCGATGGCGTCCTTGATGGCCCTCTCGGCCTCGTCCACCACGTGCTCTGCACCACCCCTAACCAGGATGGTCACTGCCTTGGGGTTCTTGCAGCCCTCCACGAAGATCATGGACTCGCCGGCTACCTTCCTCTCTTCTACGAGCTCTGCCTCGCCCAGGTCCTCAGGGGACAGGTCCTCGATCCTCGTCACGATCTTTGCACCGGTGGCCCTGGCCAGCTTCTCCATGTCGCTCTTCTTTACCCTCCTGACGGCGAGGATGCCCGCCTTGGCCAGGAAGTGCTGGGCCAGATCATCGATACCCTTCTGGACAAAGACCACGTTGGCACCGGCCTCCACGATCTTGTCCACCATCTCCTTGATCATCCTCTCTTCCTGCTCTATGAAGGCCTGGAGCTGCTCAGGAGACGTGATGTTGATCCTCGCGTCCGTTTCGGTCTCCTTGACCTCCAGGGCCGAGTTGATGAGGGCTATCTTGGCGTTCTCCACCCTCTTGGGCATCTGGGGGTGGACCCTCTCCTTGTCGATGACGATGCCCTTTACCAGCTGGGTGTCACTGAGAGAACCGCCCTGCTTCTTCTCTATCTTGATCTGGTCGGTGTCAATGACGATCTTGCCGTCTACTTCCTCGGCCACCAGCTTTATGGCCTCCACCACGATCTCGGCCAGCTTCTCCCTGGCCTCGGTGGCCTTACCGGTCATGGTGGTCATGGCGATCTTCTTGAGGGTCTCTTCGTCGTGGATGTCCACCGGGTCAGCGATCTCGTTGAGGATCTTTACAGCCTCCTCGGTGGCCATCCTGTAACCCTTTATGATGATGCTGGGGTGGATTTCCTGGTCCAGGAGCTTCTCGGCGTTTCCGAGGAGCTCGCCGGCAACCACCACGGCAGTCGTGGTCCCGTCGCCGGCCTCCTCGTCCTGGGTCTTGGCCACTTCGACCATAATTTTACCGGCAGGGTGCTCGATGCTCATCTCGTTGAGGATGGTAGCGCCGTCGTTGGTGATGGTAATGTCACCCAGCTCGTCCACGAGCATCTTGTCCATTCCCTTGGGCCCAAGGGTGGTCCTAACCACGTTGGCCACCGCCCGGGCGACGAGGATGTTCAGCCTCTGGGCGTCACGACCAACCACCCTCTGGGCACCCTCACCCAGGAAAATAACCGGCTGCCTCTGTATCTCCACCATGTTCACACCTCCTACAATTTTCGGTTGTTATCTATGTATATGCGT